>JAJZYI010000059.1 GCA_021798135.1 Actinomycetes bacterium
CGGTGGTCGGGCCCGGCGCGGTGGGTCGGCCTGGCCGTCGGCTCGGGCCCGCCGGGGCCCCGTCGCGCGGGGTGGCTCGGCCGTTCACGGGATCGAAATCTACAGGGGCCCGGCTCCGGCGTCGGGGCAGGCGTTCCCGTGCCCCGGCCCGACCGGGCCGGCGGCGGCGGGGGCGGGCGGGCGGGCCCCTCCGGCGGCCTCGTACCGTGGCGAAGGTCGACGCTCCCGGCGCGAGCCCGGCCGTGCCGCGGCGCGGATGGCGTCGTGCTCGCCTCGCCTGGGTACGGTGGTGGCCATGCGACTGGTGACGTTCCTGGACGGCCCCGGCGCTGCGCCCGTCCACCGGCCGGGCCTGCTCCACGGCGACGAGGTGGTGGTCCTCGATGACCCGGCTGTCGGCCTGCCGTCCGACATGGCCGCCCTGCTCGGCGCCGGGAGCGGGGCGCTGGAGCGCGCCGAGGCCGCCCCCCGGACCGCCGCGCGCCGCGTGGCGCTCCACGACGTCAGGCTGGCGGCGCCGGTCCCGAGGCCGCCCAAGGTCTTCGGGATCGCCATGAACTACGCCAGCCACGTCCGGGAGCTCGGGCGCGAGGCGCCCGTGGCACCGGCGTTCTTCGCCAAGGCGCCGACGTGCGTCGTGGGGCCCGAGGACCCGGTCGAGGTCCCGCGTGCGTCGGGCCAGGTCGACTACGAGGGCGAGCTCGCCGTGGTGATCGGCCGCCGGTGTCGCCACGTGCCCGCCGACCGCGCCGGCGAGGTCGTCGCCGGCTACAGCGTGATGAACGACGTCAGCGTGCGCGACTGGCAGTGGCGGACGTCGCAGTTCACCCTCGGGAAGTCGTTCGACACGCACGGGCCGCTCGGGCCGCACCTCGTGACTCCCGACGAGGTCGGCGACCCCCACCGGCTCGGCATCCGGACGTGGGTGGGCGAGGAGCTCCGCCAGGACGGGTCCACGGCGGACATGGTGTTCTCGTGCTGGGAGCAGATTGCCTGCCTGAGCACCGCCTGCACCCTCGAGCCCGGGGACGTCATCGCCACGGGCACGCCCGCTGGCGTGGGGGCGGCGTCCGATCCGCCGCGCTGGCTGCGCGCCGGGGACGTGGTGCGCGTGGAGATCGGCGGCGTCGGCACCCTGGTCAACCCGGTCGTCGACGAGCCCGACGACCGGCCGAGGGGGCTGCCGGAGCGCTGAGGACGCGGCCCGGCGCGCCCGCCGCCGCGGCACGGGCCCCGCAGGCGCCCACCGGTCAGCCGGCGCAGGACCGGCAGAGCAGGTCGACGGGGTCGGCGAGGGCCGTCCTGAGGCAGACCTGGAAGCAGCCGTGGCACAGGAACTCGCCGTCGGAGCCGTCGTCGGCGTCGTCCTCGTCGGGCCGGTGCACCAGCTCGTCGAACGCCGCGTCGGCGGTCTCGGCGTCGAGCTCGCTCTCGTCGACGAGCTCGCAGCCGACGTCGTCGCGCAGCCGGCTCGCCTCGTCGAGCACCTCGACCGCGAGCTCCTCGGGCGGTTCGAGGTCCGGCTCCCCCTCGACGAACACCGGCGGGGGCTGGCTGGCACGGCGGGCGAGGACGCGCATGGCGGCACCTCTCGTTCTTCGGCCACCGCCTGGCTGGCGGGGCCATCACCCTCAGGCTACGGCGCCGGGCGGCGGTGCGCACCCGGGTGCTGCGGCTTCGCGCAGCCCGGTCCGCCGGGCCCCACCTCGAGCGCTCGGCGCCTCAGCCGGCGGGGCCGCGGGTCGCCGTGGTCCCGCCTGTGCGGGTCCCTCCGCCTGTGCGGGTCCCTCCGCCCGTGCGGGTCCCTCCGCCCGCCGGGCGGCCGGGACGGCGCTGAGCCGCAGCCGCATGGCCGGCGGGGGGTGCGGGCTCGGTGGTCCACACCTCGTCGAGGAAGGCGGCGATGGCGCCGGTCAGCCGGGCCGGCGCCAGCCGCAGCTCCACGATCGACCGGGCGCGGACGAGCCGGGCGTCGGGGAGCGCCCGCACCAGGTGCGCGGCGTCGGCGAACGGGTGGATGGCGTCGAGCTGGTGGCCGATCACCAGCGCCGGCATGCGCATCGACCGGCGGGCGTCGATCACCGGGGCGACGGGGCCGGTGATGACGCCGTGGAGGACGGCGGCCATCTCCTCGGGCTCGGCCCCGGCGGCGGCGACCATGCTGTCGAGCGTCCCGATGTGCGTGCGGGGGAGGCGCCGGACCACCGAGGCGACGGGGCGGAGCACGGCCGCGGCGACCCGGATGCCCACCAGCATCGGCATGAACGCCGCGGCGGCCGCGGGAACCGCCCATTCCAGCACGGGCATCTCGACGACGAGACCGGCAATCCGGTCCGGAGCGATCTCGGCGGCGTGCAGGCTGACGTTGGCGCCCAGCGACACGCCCCCGACCACGGCCCGCTCCACGCCGAGGTGGTCGAGCAGCGCGACGACCGTCGACGCGTACAGGTCCATCCGGTGCGCGGTGGCGTGGCGGGGCTTGTCGGACCGGCCGTGGCCCGGCAGGTCCAGGAGGACGACCCGGTTGCCCCGCCGGGCGAGATCGGCGGCGAGCCGCCGGTTCATCTGGCTGTCGAGGAGGAGCCCGTGGGTGAGCAGCACCACCCGCTGCCCCGCGCCGTGGATCTCGTAGCGGAGCCGGAGCCCCCGGTGCTCGAACCACTCCTCGTCGAAGGGCTCGCGGTCGACGAGCGCGGCGGCACCGGCGACCGGCCGGGCGACGGCGCGCAGCGCTGCCAGTGCGGGCGACGGGCGGCGGGCCTCCTCGGGCCCGGGACCTCCGCGGCCCGGGCCCGGCGGTCCTTCGCCGATCACGACGGTCCACCGTGACCGGTCGGGCCGGCCGGTGCGCGCGCGCATGCTGCCGGAACGAACCGTCCCGATGGCCGTGGCGAGCACCGCCGCCAGGCGGACGGCCGTGGCGCCGGCAGCACGGGCTGCTGCCGGTCTCGGGCCACCGTCGGAGAAGTCGGGCATCGGTCGAACGTTACAGCGCGCGTGCCAAGGGTCATCGAACCGTCAGCGCGGGTGCCGGCGCTGCCCGGACCGGCCCCGAGCGCGCCCACAGCGGCGCCGGACCCGCCCCGGTGCCAGTGCGGTGACGGCTCGCAGGGGCGCCGGCGCGCCCTGGAGCCAGTGCGGTGACGGCCCGCTGCGCTCAGGATCTGCCCGAAGCGCCGCCGATCGTGCGGGTTGGGGCCCGGCCGTGGCTCACAGGCCCAGCTCGACGGAGCAGACGGGCCACGGCTGCCAGCCGGCCACGTCGTACAGGCGCTGGGCGGCGGCGTCCTGCGTCGCCGGAGACGCCTGCGACGGCAGGCCCGCAAAGCCGAGCGCCTGCCACGTGGAGAGCGAGAACTGGTAGGCGCCGAAGTAGCCGTTGCCGGTGTCAGCGCTGTAGTTGTTGCCGGACTCGCACATGCGGAGCCGCTGCCACGCCGTCGAGGCCGACGACGCGGCGGCCACCCTCGGGGCTGGTGCCGGAGCCGGTGCCGGTGCCGGTGCCGGCACCGGAGCAGGGGCAGGGGCAGGGGCTGGTGCCGCAGGGGCGTTCGTGGCAGGTGGTGCGGGTGGTGCTGGTGGTGTGGGCGGGGGTGGCGGTGGCACGGGTGTGAGCACCGCGTTCATGGCCACGAGCGGGGTTTGGTGGTGCGAACCCGTGCTCGTCGCCGGCACCGCGAAGGCGGCGCGGAATTGGACGTCCGACGCGAGCGCCGAGTGCGGCAACGTGCCGGACGGGTTCGCAGGATCGGGATGGTTGGACAGCTGGGAGTGAGACACGGGGCGTTGAGTTACGACGCCCACGCCGATGAGCGTGGCGACGACAACGCCGGAGAATCGGCGATTCCGCATCTTGCGCCTCCTCGAGTCACGGGATCCCCGGAGGGCTCCAGGTCGGCTTGGGAATGCGGGCGGTCCGTCGTGTTCGCATTCGTCTCGCGGAGCCGCCGCCGGGAGGGCAGGCGGACCTGGACACGCGTCCGAACGAGGTGCGGACGGAGCAACCCTGGTTCGGTCGTTAGGCGGCTCCCGCGCGGGCAGGGGGACGAGGGGTCATGGGTGAGGGCTCCACGATCGGCACGTTCGATCGACGCGACGACGCACAGGGGTCGTTTCGCGGATCGACGGGCGAGCGGTGGTCCACGCCGGCGCCGTCTCCGACGGCGCCACGACAGCCTCCGCGCTGCCGGGTGGGTGCCACCTAGTTGTCGTTTGCGTTACAACGATAGCGGATCGAGCCGGCGCGCGCCACCTTTTCCGTGCCACGGCAACGTCTGGTGGCTGCAACGGCCGCGCCCACCGGCGTCCGACGCACCGCGGCGGGCGGGTCCGAGCCGGTCCCGTCGGGGCCCCCGGGGGTCGCCAGACGGGCAGCCGTTCGTCTGCGCCGGTCGGCAGCCGTTCGTCTGCGCCGGTCGGCAGCCGTTCGTCTGCGCCGGTCGGCAGCCGTTCGTCTGCGTGGCGCCGACCGGGCAGCTGTCGCCTGCGCCGGTTGGCAGCCGTTCGCCGGTGGGTCCTCAGCCGGTCAGGCCCGTCGCCAGCCGCCGCCGGCGGGCCGTCAGGGCGCCGTCAGCGCCTGGAGGGCGGCGATGGCGTCGGCCACGACGGCGGCCGCCGCAGCACCCGCCTCGCGCACGCCGACCAGCGGGGTGACGGACGCGAACCCGTTGGCGACGAGCGCGGCGTCGGTCGACAGGTCGTCGGTCGGCCCGGTCGCGGCCGGCGGCGTCAGGTCGAGCCGGAGCGTGCCGCCCTCGAGCGGGGGCAGCGCGACGTGCGGGTGCGCCGGCCTGGCGCCGGGAGCGGCCGTGTCGGCACCTTCGTGCACGGCGGAGCGGATGGTGCCGGTGCGGCCCAGCGCGCCGCGGCGGACGCCTCGGAGCCCGGCCAGGGCGACGTCGGGGACGTTCACGTTCAGGACGGTCGCCGGCGGGGCGGCGGCGACGACGGGCACGAGCGCGGCCGCCAGGGTCGCCGGCGTCTCCCACGGCACGGGGTCGGGCCCGTAGCGCAGCGAGACGGCCAGAGCCGGCAGCCCGAAGTGCGCGGCGGTCAGCGCCGCCCCGATGGTGCCCGAGTGCAGGGCCGAGCGCCCGACGTTGGCACCGTGGTTGATCCCGGACAGCACCAGGTCGGGGCGGGGCCCGAACCCGCCGACGCAGGCCAGGATCACGGCGAGGGCGGGAGGGCCGTCGATGGCGAACGCCGGGACGCCGGAGAGGCCCGGCAGGACGTGCCCCTCGTAGTCGACGCCGCTGCGCGAGTGGACGGGGCCCACGGCGGCTCCCGCCCCGCTGTAGTCGACCTGGGGCGCCACGACGACCACGTCGTGCCCGGTGCCCGCCGCCGCCCGGGCCAGAGCGGCGATGCCCGGGGCGTGCACGCCGTCGTCGTTCGTGACCAGCAGGCGCACCCGTCCTCCACGTCGATCGTCCGCGGTGCCCTACCATACCGGTGCCTCCGGCAGCCGATCGGCTGCCGGCCGCGCATGGGAGCCGACCTCGCCATGACGATCCCCGGGACCTCGACACGACCCGTGCGCCGCAGCCGGCTGGCGCGCGGCGCGGCACGGTGATGGGCGACCGCGGCGCGCCGGCAGTGGGGGCCGGGCCCGAGGCGGCGGCCGAGCCGCTGCCGTCGGGCCGCCAGCACGTGATCGGGCACGGGGACCAGAGCGCCGTCATCACCGAGGTCGGCGCCACCCTCCGCAGCTACGACGCCGGGGGCGACGCGGTCGTCGAGGGCTTCGGGGCCGACGACATGTGCCCGGCCGGCCGTGGGCAGGTGCTCGCGCCGTGGCCCAACCGGCTGGGCGACGGCCGCTACCACCTCGAAGGCCGGGCGGGGCGGGCGGCGCTCGACGAGCCCGAACGGCGCAACGCCATCCACGGCCTGGTCCGCTGGATCCCGTGGCGCGTGACGTCCACCGCCCAGAACGTCGTGGCGCTGGGCGTCCGGCTCCACGCGCAGCCGGCGTACCCGTGGACCGTGGACCTGCAGGTCGAGTACCGCCTCGGCCGGCGAGGCCTGGTGGTCACGACGACGGCGACCAACCCGTCGGCCAGCGCGACGGTGCCGTTCGGCGTCGGCTTCCACCCGTACCTCACGGTGGGGGTGGCGCCGGTCGACCGGGTCCGCCTGCAGGTGCCCGCCCGTCGCCGCCTGGTGACCGACGACCGTGGCCTGCCGACCGGCGACGCGCCGCTGGCGGGCACCGAGCTGGACTTCGCGGCGGGGCGCACGCTCGGTCCCACGCGCCTCGACACGGCGTTCACCGACCTCGTCCGCGACGACGAGGGCCGTGCCGTCGCGCGGGTGGTGGCCCCGGACCGCTCCCGGGCCGTCGCCCTGTGGGTCGACCGGTCGTTCCGGTACCTCATGGTGTTCACGGGGGACACGCTGGACCAGGCGGCCCGCCGCCGGGCGATCGCGGTGGAGCCGATGACCTGTCCCCCCGACGCCTTCCGCAGCGGTACGGACGTGGTGCGGCTGGGTCCCGGCGAGTCGTTCAGCGGCACCTGGGGCATCGAGCCGACCGCTGCGCCTCCCGACGCGGACTGACCTCCGGGCCCGCCCGGGTGCTGCCGGCCCGCCGGCGGCGGGTCAGACGGTGCCTGGGAGCAGCACGCCCCGCTGCAGGGCGGCGCCGGCGTCCTCGGGCTCGAGCGGCCGGGCGTACAGGAACCCCTGCGCGTAGCGGCAGCCGAGCGCGGCCAGCCGCTCGGCCTGGTCCACGCGCTCCACGCCCTCGGCGACGACGCGGAGCCCGAACGTCTCGGCCACGTCCACCACGGCCCGGATGATGGTGTCGTAGCGCGTGCCGAGCCCGTCGATGAACGTCTTGTCGACCTTGACCGTGTCGACCGGCAGCAGCGACAGGGAGCTGAGCGACGAGAACCCCGTGCCGAAGTCGTCGATGGCGATGTGGACCCCGAGCTGCCGGAGCGCCTCGATCCGGCGGGCGGCGGCGGGGAGGTCGTCGATGAAGGCGCTCTCGGTGATCTCGAGCACGAGCGACGTCGGCGGGATGCCGGTGTCGCCCAGCGCGCCGGCCACGTCGCCGATGAGGCGGTCGTGGTCGAGCTGCCGGCTCGACACGTTGACGCTGATCCGGAGGCGCCCGGGGTCGATCCCCTGGCGGTGCCACGCCGCGGCCTGGCGGCAGGCCTGCTGCAGGACCCAGCGCCCGATGGGCACGATCAGGCCGCTGTCCTCGGCGACGGGCACGAAGGTGGCCGGGCTCACCGGTCCCGACGGTCGCTGCCAGCGCAGGAGCGCCTCGACGCCGACGATGGACCCGTCGCCGAGCGACACGACCGGCTGGTACACCAGGCGCAGCTCGCCGTTGTCGACGGCGTCGTGCAGCGCCGTGGCGATGTCGAACCGCCACGCGGCCCGGGCGGTCAGCACCTCGTCGAACAGCTCCACCCGGGCGCGGCCGCGCTGCTTGGCGTGGTACATGGCGGCATCGGCGCGGCGGATCACGTCGAGCGCCCTGTCCGACCGGGTCCCGAAGGCGACGCCGACGCTGGCCGACAGGTGGCACTCGACGCCGTCGAGCAGGAACGGCCGGTCGAACGCGCCGAGCAGGCGCCACGCCCGCGCCAGGGCGTCGTGGCTGTCGGCGACGTCCGACCTCAGGACGGCGAACTCGTCGCCGCCGAACCGGGCCACGAGCCCCCCGCCCGACGCGATCTCCAACCGGCGTCCCACGTCGGTGACGAGCTGGTCGCCCACGTCGTGCCCGCGGCTGTCGTTGACGTACTTGAAGTGGTCGATGTCGAGGAAGAAGACCGCCACCGTGCTCGTGGCGGCCGCGCCGGGGGCGTGGGGACCGCGGGGGCCGTGGGGACTGCCCGGGTCGTGGGGACCGGTCCCCGCCGCGGTGCCTGCAGCAGCCGCCGCGACCTCGGCGCCGAAGCCGGCTGTGTCGTGGCCGGCTGTGTCGTGGCCGGCTGTGTCGTGGCCGGCTGTGTCGTGGCCGCGGGCGTCGCCCAGGGCGAGGTCGAGGTGCTCCAGGAACAGCGTCCGGTTCGGCAGGCCCGTCAGGTCGTCGTGGGTGGCGTGGTGGGCCAGGCGGCTCTCCAGGGCGAGCCGCTCTGACACGTCACGGATCGTGGCGGCCACCAGGCGGTTGGCGGGGTCGTCGACGGGTGCCAGCACGATCTCGGCCGGGAACGAGCTGCCGTCCTTGCGGACCCCGCGGACGGCGCCGGCGGCGATCGCGACGAGGCCGTCGGGTGGCGGCTGGCCCCACGGGCGGCGATGGTGAGCGCCGCCGGCAGCGGACCCGGGGTCGGTGCCGGTTCCTCCCCGCGCGGCGGCCGGCTCGCCGGCGGGACCGTCGCCGGTGCCCAGCTCGGTGACGTCTGCACCGACCAGCTCGTCGATCCGGTAGCCGAAGAGCCGGGCCGCCTGCCGGTTCGCCTGGTGGACGATGCCCCGGTCGTCGTAGACGAGCATGGCGTCCGGCGCGGACGCCAGGATGGTGCGGACGCTCTCGGCGTCGCGGCGCTCGCCCGTGACCGCCCGGGCGGCCGCGAGGCCGTGACCGGCGTTCGCCGCCACGAGCTCCAGGGCGGCGAGCTCCTCGTCGCCGGGCCGCCGCACGATGGTCGTGCCGGCCACGAGCACCGCCGCCATGGTGCCGTGGACGCGGATGGGGACGCCGACGGTCGTGCGCATGCCGGTCGACCGAACCGTCCCCACCGCCCGGTCGAAGGTGGCGTAGTCGGCGACGGTGGTGCGGTCGGTCTCGAGCACGATGCCGGCCATCCCGACCGTGAGCTGCTGCCGGGTCCCCGTGAAGGCCTGCGGCAGCCCCACCGCCCGCGCCACCGTGTAGGTCCGGCGGTCCTCCTCGAACACGCAGACCGACGCCGCGGCGTAGCCGAGCTCGGCGATGGCGTCGATCACCCAGTCCCAGATGGCTTCCTCGTCGAGCGCGGTCAGGGTACCCCCGAGCGCCGCCACCCGGCGCCACAGCCTGGCGCGGCGCTGCGAGTCGAGCCGGAGCCGGACGTGCTGGCGGAGCTCGGCGACGATGTTCTCGGAGAGCATGTCGGTGCCCCAGGCCAGCGCGGCCAGCATCCCCACCCGGAAGACGACCGTGGCCGTACCGACGTGCCAGCCGAGGACGGCCAGGGTGGCGAGGTACCCGGCCACGGCGGCCCCGTTGAAGGCGAGGCGCAGGTGCCTCGGGTACGTGGCGCCGGCCTGGAAGACGGCCACGACCAGCAGCAGCAGGTAGAGGTCCGACCGGCTCCCCCCGGTCTCGGCGATGGCCGCGCAGATCGCCGTGGTGTCGAACCCGACCCACAGCAGGCTCACCACCGTGGCGGATCGCGACCCGGTCCGGGCCCGCTGGATCGCGACGGCCATGGCCGCGGTGGCCAGGATCGTGAGCGACAGGAGGAGGGCGTAGGCGGTGGCGTCGAGCGGGGGCCGGCCGGGGAGCACGGCGTACAGCACCAGCACCAGCAGGACGGCGGAGGTCTCGGCCACGCCGGCACGTGCGGTCGCGGCGAGCAGGGCGCCGGTGCGCCGGCCGACCTCGGCCGACACGTCCGCGTCGGAGACGACGGGGTCGGACGGCTCCGGCGCCCACAGCAGGTCGACGGTGCTCCTCAGCCTCGGGGGTCGAGCCCGGCCCGGGTCGCGGTCCACGCCGCGGGGGTCGAGGTCACCGGCGGACGGTGCGGCGTGCAGGTCGCGATCCTCGGGCCGGGAGGTGGCTGCCCCGGCCGTGTCGTCGCTGACGGGCCCCGCAGCCGGCCCCACGACCGCCGGCACAGCCGTGTGCGGGTCGTGGCGCCCCCCGCCCCCGTCAGCACCGCGTCGTTGGCTCGAGCGGGTTCCGCCTGGAACCCTGACGCGCATCGAGTCCTCATGGTAGCGCCGGTGGTGGCGAAACCACCGTGAAGTTGTCGTTGGCCACGCAACGATCGGAGCGGCCCGCGCTGGAGCGCTCCGGGTGCGCCGCACGGCCCGCGCGTCGGCGATCAGCCCGGCAGGCGGTGCCCGGGAGCGAGGGGGAGGTCGCGCAGCCGGCGGCCGGTCGCGTCGAAGATGGCGTTGGCCACGGCCGGGGCCACGGCGATCATCGGGGTCTCGCCGGCGCCGGCCGACGGCAGGTCGGGGCGGTCGCAGAGCACGACCTCGATCTCGGGAAGGTCGGCGAAGCGTGGCAGTGGGTAACGGGCCAGCGAGGCCTCGGCGAGCCGGCCGCCGGCGACCGGCAGGGCCTCCACGAGCGCTCCGCCGAGGGCCATCATCGTCGCACCCTCGATCTGGTTGGCGACCGTGTCGGGGTTGACCACGGTGCCGCAGTCGTAGGCGGTGACGACGCGGGTGACTGCCAACCGGCCGTCGGGCTCGACCCGGACCTCGGCGCAGGTCGCCACCCGTCCGTCCTTCTCCAGACCGACCGCCAGGCCCCACCCGGTCCGCGCCCCGTCCGCCGAGCCGGCCACCGTCGCGTTGTCGCCGGCGCCGACGGCGTCCGCTGGGTCCCTGGTGTTCCCGGCGCCGGCAGGGCTCCCGGCGCCGGCGGCGTCCGCTGGGTCCCCGCTGTTCCCAGCGCCGCCGGCACCCTCCGGGGCCTGGGCTCCGCCGCGGTGGCCCGGGGTGCCGGCGGCCCAGCCGAAGCGATCGGCGGCCGCCCGGAGCACCGCGACCAGCCGGTCGTCGTCGAGGCGCGCCAGGCGGAACTCGAGCGGGTCCTCGCCGCGCCGGCGGGCCAGCTCGTCGATGGCCGACTCGCGGGCGAAGGCGTTGGCGCTGGCGGCCAGGGCCCGGTAGGAGCCCTGGTGCAGCGGCGAGCGTGCCGGTTGGTAGCGCAGGCGGCGCGTTCGCGTCCGGTACGGCGCGGCCAGCGCGGCCGCGCCGGCGTTGACGTCCAGGAAGTCCCACGCCGCCAGCTCGCCGTCGGCGTCGAGACCGGCGGCCACGTCGATCACCGCCATGGGGCGGACGGTGCCCCACCGGAGCTCCTCGGCCCGGCTCCAGTGGACCCGCACCGGTCGCCCCGCCGCACGCGCCAGGAGGGCCGCCTCGGCGGCGACCTCGCCGGCGTGCTTGCCGCCGAACGCCCCGCCGGTCGGCGGCACCACCACCCGGACGTCGCCCTCGTCGACCCCGGTAGCGGCCGCCACCCGGCTCCTCGTGCCGAAGGGCACCTGGGTGCCGGTCCACACCGTCACCCGCCCGCCGTCCCACTCGGCCAGGGCGGCCCGGGTCTCGAGCGGCACGTGGGCCAGGTAGGCGGTCGTGTAGGTGGCGGTCACCGTCTGGGCGGCCAACGCGAGCGCGCCGGCCACGTCGCCGGTGGCCTCCTCGACCTGGCGTTCCCACCCCTCGCCGGCGACCGGGTGGGAGCGCAGGTAGTCGGCCAGGTCCCCGTCGATCGGCGGCGGCTCGTCCCACTCGGCGCCGATGGCGGCGACGGCCCGGCGGGCCGTGGCCGGGTCGTGGGCCACCACCCCGACGAGCGAGCCCTCCCGGACCACCGTCACCCCGTCCATGGCCTCGGCCCGGCGGCAGTCCACCGATCGCAGCGTGGCACCGGGCACGGCCGGCCGGAGGATGGCGCCGTGACCCATCCGGGGGCGGTCGAGGTCCGACACGAACCGCCGGGAACCCGTGACGGCGTCCACCCGCCCTGGCTGGTGGCCCGACCGCCCCACGAGGCGCCGGTCCGCCGGCGCGACGAGGGGCGGCGCGCTGTCGAGCACGACCAGGCGGCAGCCGTCGCCGAGCCGGCCGGCGCCGCCGATCTCGCCGAGGGCGACGCGCGCACCGGCGGCGGCCAGGCGCAGCGGCTCGCCGCTGTCGGGCAGTGAACGGCTGCCGAACGTGCCCATGTCGTACGGGCAGACGTCGGTGTCGCCCTGGACCACCACCACCTGGTCGGGCTCCACCTCGAGCTCCTCGGCCACCAGCAGGCGGAAGGCGGTGGTGTTGTCCTGGCCGACGTCCACCTTGCCGCTGAAGGCGCGCACCTGCCCCGACGGCGCCACGTGGACCCAGGCGCCGCCGTTGCCGGCCCAGCTCCCCGGCGGCCGGCTGGCCGGCCACACGCACACGAGCCCCGGGCCGAGGACGGCCTCGTGGTCGCGCTCCTGCGGGGCCACGAGGTCCCACGGCCGCCGCGGCCTCGGCAGGAGGGCGGTGGCGTCGCCCGCACCGGCGGCCCGTTGCAGCCGGTCGTCCCCTGCGGTGCTGTTCGCCGTGGCGCCTGCGGTGCTGTTCGCCGTGGCGCCGGCGGTGCTGCCGATCGTCTCCCTGGGTGTGCCGCCCGGTCCGGCTGCCTCCCGCGCCAGCTCGGCCGCACGGTGCGCGGCCCGGCGGATCCGCGCGTGGCAGCCACAGCGGCACAGGTTCGGCCCCAGCGCGGCGGCGACGGCGTCGTCGTCGGGATCGGGGTCGTCGCGGACGAGCGCGGCGAGCCGCAGGGCCATGGCGGGGGTGCAGTACCCGCACTGCGAGGCCCCCTCGTCGACCAGAGCCTGCTGGGCCGGGTGGAGGTACCCGCCCGTGGCCAGGCCCTCGACGGTGGTGACCTCCCGCCCGGCGACCTCGCGCAGCGGCGTCTGGCACGACAGGACGGGAGCGCCGTCCACGAGCACGGTGCAGGCGCCGCACTCGCCCTCGCCGCAGCCCGGCTTGGTGCCGGTGAGCCCGAGCGCGCCACGGAGCCAGCCGATCAGCATCCCGTCCGCGCCGTCGAGCGGGTGCGGGCGGCCGTTGACGACCACCACTGCCATCCGACCACCCTAGGTCCGGCTCGCGGGTCGCAGGAGGGCCGAACGTCCCCGCGGCGGACCGGCCCCGGCGGCGTCCGGGAGCTGGCCTGCGCCCCCGCCACGCCCGCCGCCCAAGGCCGGAGCCGCGCTGCGAGCGGTCGCGTCCCGGCGGCGGGCGCCGGCTGCGAGCTCGCCCTGGGGGGCGTCGAGGGGATCGGCACCTCGGTCGCCGTGGCGTTCGCCGTCCCGATCGCCACCGCTCCGCCGTGGGCGCCTCGCCGTCGACCGGCCTGTCCAGCATGGACGAGGTGACGGCGCACGGGACCGGCTTCACGCCGGGCTCGCCGTGCCGGGCCGGCCGTACCGCGGTCGCGGCGTATCGAAGAGGACGCGGAGCGACGTCGTGAGGACACGCCGGGCGCAGGTCAGGTGGTCGACGCCGTCGTCGAAGGACCCGATCGGGGCGGGCGACCTGACCCGGCCTTTGGTGCGCCCCGGGGGATTCGAACCCCCAACCTGCGGA
>JAJZYI010000060.1 GCA_021798135.1 Actinomycetes bacterium
GCAGCGCGTACGCAGCGGAGCATCCTGCTCCCACCGGAGCACGAACGTCCAGCGTGTCGCCTCGGCGTGCCCTGGCGCGCCGCCTTATTGCCCTACGCAGGAGTTGAGTAGGACCCCACAAACTCGCCCCATAAACGACAGGCCGCCGACCCAAACATGCTGGTCAGCGGCCTGTGCGTATGCAAAGAGGCGCGAAAAGCGCCGGTACTTGGTGGCGGGGGGAGGATTTGAACCTCCGACCTTCGGGTTATGAGCCCGACGAGCTACCAGACTGCTCCACCCCGCGCCGTGCAGATCACTCTACCACGCCTGCAGACGACCTCTCGCGGGCGCCGGACCCCGGCGCACGGTGCCCGCGGGCTGGCGACCGGCGAGCCGCCATGCCGGCGCGCACGCATCCGGTTGTGCGGCGACCCGCCGCCACCCTGCCGCCGGGGGTCGCGACCGCGACGCCACGCGGCCAGACGCGGACGCCGCACCGCGGGCGGGTCGGCACGCAGCGGACCGCTCGCCGCCGGGGCGTTCAGGCGGGCTCGGACCCGTCGCCGTCGGTTCCGCCGGCCGGGGCGTCCTGGCCGTCGCCGCTGAGCACGCCGAGTAGCCCGTGCTCGCGGGCGTGCGCCTCGACCTTGCCGAGCAGGCGGTCGACCTCGTCGCGGGGGCCGCCGTGGCGGTCGGCCCGGTACGTCGCGAGGCCGAGGTCCCGCAGCAGCGAGTCGAGCGCGCGCCGGGCCTGCATGGCGTCGATCTTGGCCTGGCCCTGGGCCACGCCCTGCTGTGCCTTCTCCGCGAGCTGACCGGCCTGGACCTTCACCTTGTCGAGGATGCCCATCACCAGCCTCCTGGCCCCGGGAGGAGGGGCCGCCGGCATCGCCGTGCCGGCCGTGCGGCCAGGTCCGGGCCGGCGGGTGCCGCCACGGCCGGCGGCAGGCCCCGGGACACTCCCATGCTACCGCCGGGTCCGCCCGGTGTCCGCGCCCCCGCCGGGGTGCCGGCGGTGCCCCGGCCCCGGCCCGGGCCCCGGAGCGCGCCGCGCTGCCTTCAGCCCGCCCGTGGCGCCGGGGCGGCCAGCGGCCGGGTCGGGAGGCCGATGGTGGCGGCCGCCTCCCCGGGCGCCGGGGCGGACGCCGAGCTGTGCCCCTGGGAGCTGCCTGCGGACCCGGACGACGAGGTCCCCGACGACCCCCCGGTGGCGCTCGACGCGCCGGAGGTCCCCGACGACCCCGCGGTGGCGCTCGACGCGCCGGAGCTCCCCGACGCGGCCGACCCGCTCGCGCCCGACGCACCGCCGGAGCTCCCCGAGCTGGCGGAGCTGCCCGAGGCGCCGGAGGCCGTCCCCGCCGCGGCCTGCAGCTGCTGCAGGACCTGCTGCAGCTGCTGCTCGTCCTTCCCGTACTGGGCGAAGTTCCCGGCCTTCAGGTCGGCCTGGGCGTTCTGCTCGGCGGTCACCGCCTGCTGGATGAGCGACTGGACCTGCTGGTCGGCCGGCACGCTGGGGGTCGGGCTCGGCGACGGGCCCGACGAGGTGCCGCCGGGCTGCTGCGGCGTCACCGACGTCCCCGAGAAGACGTCGGCGATGGCGCCCTGCAGCGTCGGCGCCATGGCCACCACCGCGTTGCTGCCGCCACCGGAGCCGTCGTACACGGCGATGACGTCCTGCAGCTCGGGGACTGAGTTGCGCGACGCCTGCACGTAGAGCGGGCGGAAGTACATCACGGAGTTCCCGACCGGCACCATGAGCACGTTGCCCAGCTGGACGCTCGACCCGCCCTGGTTCAGCAGCGAGATCGCCTTGGAGACGGCGCTGTTCTCCTGGATCCGCCCCTCCACCAGTGCCGGGCCGTCGGTCGACTGGTTGGTGGCGACGTACTCGGTCAGGCCCCCGTAGGCGGAGCCGTACGCGCCGTAGCCCGACGTCGCCGTCATGAACCCGGCCAGGTTCTGGACGGCGTTGCTGCTGGAGTACGGGACCATGGCGTCGAGCAGGGTGAAGCTCGGTGTCTTCTGGCCCGGCAGCTGCACCACCTCGTACAGCGGCGTCATCCGCTGCGTCTGCCCGGTGGACACCGGCACGCCCTGGCCGTTCACGGTGTAGATGGTCTTGGCCAGGGCGTTCGGCGACCCGGCGCCGGGGTCCTGGGAGAGGGTCCACGCCCCCGCCGCGTTGTAGAAGTCCTGCGGGTTGGTGAGGTGGTAGCGGCCGTAGGTCTGCGCCTGCAGCATGAAGACGTCCTTCGGGTACCGCAGGTGGGCCCGCAGGGTCGCCGGCATCTTGGAGCCGGGCGTGAACATCGTGGGGAAGGCCCGCTCCCAGGTGCGGATGATCGGGTCGGACGGGTCGACCACGTAGAACGTCATCTTCCCGGTGTAGGCGTTGGTGACCACGACGACGGAGTTGCGGACGTAGTTGACGACGGCGGGCAGGCCGCTGGCGTTCGGCAGGATGGCGGTGTCGGCGTCCTGAGAGTACGGGTACTGCGACGTGGTCGTGTAGGCGTTCTGCACCCAGTCGATCTGCCCGTTCACGACCACGGGGTAGGGGCTGGAGTCGAGCGACAGGAACGGCGCCGCCGCCGTGATCGCGTGCTGGACATCGCGGTACATGAGCAGCCGGGACTGGGGGGTGATCCGGTTGGAGATGAGCAGGTTGAGGTCGCCGAAGCGCAGCGCGAACGCCGCCCTGGTGAAGAGGTTCGACAGCTTGATCCCGCCGTTCCCCTGGTAGTGGGACTCGCGGGTGGTGCCGGCGTTCGTCTGGTAGTCGACCTCGGGCTGGGCGCTGTCGGCCACCACGTAGCGGGCCGTGCCGCCGTCCGCGCTGGGGAGCCCGTAGTAGACGTCGGGCTGGGTGATCGCCGGCAGGCCGGGCGCCGAGGTGTCCGGCACGTTCGAGACCCCGAACACGGGCTCGCCCCCGCCCGTCGCCTGGTTCGCCAGTGCCACGATCATCCCGTACCCGTGCGTGTACTGCAGGTGCGTGTTGACCCACCCCTGCGACGGCAGGCCGGTGTCGTCCACCTGCCGGACGCCGACCACCACCGGGGTGAGCTTGCCGTTCACGACGTACCGGTCGGTGGCCAGGGCGTTGAACGAGTAGTAGCCGCGGATCTGCTGCTGCTTGGTGAACGTCTGGCTGGTGACCGACGGGTCCCACAGCCGGACGTCGTTCAGGCTCTGCTGGGCGGCGTCGAGCTGCTGCTGGCTCACCTGCTGGTCGGCCGAGAACGTCACCGTCTTCACGTCGTTGAGGCCGAACGCCGCCCGGGTGGCGGCGATGTTGCGCTGGATGTAGGGCCGCTCCAGCGCGTTCTGCGCCGGGTTCACCTTCAGGACCTGCAGGAGCGCCGGGTAGACGGCGCCCGCGACGATGGCGACGATCGCCCAGGTGCCCACGGCGAGCACCGGCAGCATCCAGCCCCGCATGCGGACGTTGACCAGCAGGACCACGGCGGCGGCGACCGACACCCAGATCAGCAGCTCGAGCGCCGGCAGGCGGGCGTGCACGTCGGTGTACGAGGCGCCCTGGACGTAGCCGTTGGTGGAGGTGTCGAGCTGGTAGCGAGCCAGCTCGTAGCCCCACGCCTTCACCAGCGCGATGAGCGCCAGCAGCACCGACAGGTGGACCTTCACCTGCGGGGCCACCCGCTGGGTCTTCTGGTGCGGGCGGATGCCGCCCGCCACGTAGTGGGCGGCGACGGTGACGATGGTGACGACCAGCAGGGACAGGAACGCCCAGTTCTCCACGAACGAAAGGAACGGGAGCTCGAAGACGAAGTACCCGATGTCCTTGTGGAACTGCGGGTCCTTGGTGCCGAAGGGGACGCCGTAGCGGTACAGCAGGTAGCTCTGCCACTGCCCGAGCGTGCTCGACGCGGCGATGAGCGCCGTGACCAGCGCCACCGCCGTGCGCACGGCGACGGCGTGCCGGGCGACGGTCCGGTGGTACCGCCGGGCGACCTCGTCCTCGGGCCCGAGCGTCGCCGGCGCGGGGGCCAGGCGGTGCGCCACCGCCAGGCTCGCCCACATGGCGACGAAGAAGACGGCGCCGAACACCAGGAACATGCCGACCTTCACGTCGAACAGCCGGTGCCACACCGCACCCAGGTGCACCGAGCCGAACCACAGGGCGTCGGTGTAGATGCCGGCCAGCGTGTGCAGGGAGGCCAGCACCACGACCAGCACGACCAGGCCGAGCAGGATGACGGTGCGGCGCCGGTGGCTCGCGTGGGCCTGGCGCGGCATGTCCTGGGGAACTCGCACGGCGCCCGAGCCTACGGCGACGCGGGCACCAGGAGGCAGCGGCAGCCGGCGTGGGCGGGCGGGTGGCGGTGGCCGGTGGGGAACTCCTTGCCCGCGGGGACGCCGTCGTCGAGGGCGTTGTCGTCGCAGTCGGCGCACGGCCCGCCGTCGTCGTCGACCACCCACCGCAGCTCCTGCCCGGCAGGGGTCCCCGCCACCACCGCCCGCGAGAAGGCGGCGACCACGTGGTCGGTTACCAGCGCCTCGACCCGCGACCCCTTCCACTCCCGGAACGCCGCGCCCACCCGCTCCGCCGCCTGCTGGTCGTCGGCCGGGTCGCCGGTCAGGTCCAGCCGGCGGCGCAGCGCCGACACCAGGGCGGCCGCCAGCTCCTCGGCGACCTCCCCCATGCCCGGCGCGTCGGCGCCACGGGCGCCGCAGAACTCGGCGCCGGCACGCGCGGCGCGGTCGAGGTGCTCGCGCACCGCCGCCGCGTAGCGCGCGCGGTGCTCGTCCTCGGCCGGCAGCACGGAGCCGCCCGGCGGCGCGTCGGCACCGCCTCGACCGGCGCCGGCGTTGCGGATCCGATCGAGCAGGTCGTTCTGGTCGTCCTGCAGGGCCCGCTTCAGGCGGCGCGCCATGGCGGCGACGACCGGCCTGACCAGCTCGTCACGCCGGGCGAGGGCCGGATCGGCCGGGCTGGCCGCGTCGCCCTCCGGGACCTCCTCGTCCTCGGACCCGGAACCGGTCTCGTCCTCGGACACGGTGCCGGCCAGCCCGGTGCCGGCCAGCCCAGTCTCGGCCAGCCCAGCTCCTGCCAGCCCAGCTCCCGCCAGCCCGGTCTCGGCGGGCCCGGTCTCGACCGGCCCGGTGCCGGCCAGCCCGGTCCCGGCCGGCCCGGTGCCGGCCGGCCCGGTGCCGCGTGTCGCGCCCTCGACAGGGGCATCGCCGCCCGTGTCGACCGCGGCCGAGGCGGGCGTCGACGAGCCCCCTGCCGCCACGGGGCCCTCCACCGGCCGGTCGACCGCCGGGGGCACCGGCTCGGGCACGCCAGGACGCGCCACGTGTCGCCGGCGCGGGCGGGGCGTGGCGTCGTGCTGCAGGATGCGGACCGCCGGGCCGTCGTCGTCGATCGCGGCGAAGGCGGGGCTGACCCCCCCGCTCGTGCCGGGAGCGACGTCGCCGTTGCGGGCCGAGGGCCGCGCCCGGCCGCTGCCCGCGTCGGTGCCGCCGGAGCTGCCGGCGCCGCTGGAGCCGCCGGCGCCGCGGCCGCCCCGGGAGGCACGGAGCCTGGCGAACAGCGCGTCCACGTCACGCTCGGGAGGGCGCTCACCCGCTGCGACGTCGTGCGCCTCGGCACCGGGGTGCTCGCCCGCCTCGGCGTCCGCGCCGCCCGCGCCGGTCGACCCGTTCGCTCCGGTCTCGCGGCGCGGACCGCTGGCGTCGGCCGTGCCGCCATCGGCGGCAGGCGACGCCTGGCCCACCGGGGCTGCGCCGGTCGGCACCAGCTCCGGTTCCGGCTCCGCCAGCCGCTCCGGTTCCGGCTCCGCCAGCCGCTCCGGTTCCGGCTCCGCCAGCCGCTCCGGTTCCGGCTCCGCCAGCCGCTCCGGTTCCGGCTCCGCCAGCCGCTCCGGCGCCGGCGACGCCGCCGCCGGCCCCCGACCGACGGCCGAGGAGGCTGATGCCTGCTCCGCCCCGCCCTCGACGGGATCCGGCGCGTCGGCGGCCAGCTCGTCGAGCAGCGCGTCGTCGGGCAGCGGCGCGGCGCGCGCCGCGTCGGCAGCCAGCCTGGCCTCGTCCTCGGCGTGCAGCAGCTCCTCGGCCACCTCGTCGACCACCTGCCGGACACCGTGGATCGTCTGGGCGAGCCGCTCGCGCCCGGCGCGCAGCTGGTCGATCTGGGCGTGCAGCGACCGGCGCCGCTTGGCCAGGTCGGCCAGCACCCGGGCCCGCAGCTCCTGGGCCTCCTGCACCATGGCGCGGCAGTCGGTGCGGGCCTGGGAGAGCATGGCCTCGGCCTCGGCCCGGGCGTGCTCGACGCGTGCCGTCGCGTCCTCCTGGGCACGGCGGCGCATCTCCGCCGCGGCCGACTCGCTCTGGGCGACGTGCTCGGCAGCGTGCTGCTCGGCCCGGCCCTGCAGCTGCTCCGCCGCCTCCTGCGCCTCGGCCCGGACCCGGGCAGCCTCCTCCTCCGCCTTGCTCACGATGTCGGCCGCGGCGTCGCGCGCGGCGCGCAACACCCGGGTCGTCTCCTGGCCGAGGACGGCGGTCAGGGTCTCCTCGTCGATCTCGGGGCTCCGCGCCCGCTGCTCGGCGTCCGACAGGGCGGCGCGGAGCTCGGCCTCGCGCTCCGCGGCGACTGCGAGCTCCCGCGCCACCAGCTCCAGCATGCCCCGGACCTCGTCGGGGTCGAAGCCCCGCCGCACCGTCGAGAAGTGGTGCTGCTGCACGTCGTCCGCCGACAGGCGCGCCGATGCGGTCGAGATGGTGAGGCGGCGGTCGTCGGGCATGCGGAGAGCCTACGACGCCGTGCTCGGGTCGACGAAGACCATCGGCACCGGGACCGCCGGGCCGCCCGTCGCCGGGGTCAGGACCACGGCGCCGACTGCCACTCGGCAGGCACCGCGTGACCGCCGGGGCCGGCCGGCGGTCCCGTGGCCGCCGCTCCCAGGTGGCCGCCGAGGCGCTGGAGGTCCGACAGCGCCTGCTGCAGGGTGCGCACGCCGAGCACGGTCAGCCCGGGAGTGGCCTCCGCCTTCGCCTGGGCCACCTGGGCGGCGGGCACCAGGAAGACCGACGCGTGGGCGCGCTCGACCGCGACCGTCTTCTGCGGGAGCCCGCCGATCTCGCCGACCGCGCCGTTCGGGTCGATCGTGCCGGTCGCCGCCACCGTCCTGCCGCCGGTGATCTCGCCGCCGCTCAGCCGGTCGAGGAGGCCGAGGGTGAAGGCGAGGCCGGCGGAGGGCCCCCCGATGCCGTCGGCCGACAGCGAGACCTGGAACGGGAACTGGTAGACGGGCTGCGTGCCCATGCCGCTCGAGGCCGGGAGCTGGGAGTAGGGGATGCCGAGGATCGGCTCCTCCACGCCGTTCTCCCGCTGGCCGCTGAGGCGGAGGGTCACCGCGTGCGTCGCCGTCGGGTGGGTCACGGTGCCGACCGACAGCGTGACGCGCTGGCCCGGTCGATGGGAGCGGATCGCCGCCACCAGCGCCGAGGGGCTGCGCACCGGCACGCCGTCGACGGCGGTGACCACGTCGCCCACGGCCAGGGACCGGTAGGCCGGCGTGCCGGGCAGGATCGCGTACAGCACGACGCCGGCGTCGGTCTCGGGCACGCTGTAGCCGAGCTGGCGGAACGCCACCGCCTCCGCCGTCAGCTGCGCCTCCTGCATGTCGACGGTGCCCTGCGGTCCGAACTCGCTCGCCGGGAGCCCGCCGGTCAGGTCGCTGGCCGGCACGACCGTGGTCGCCTTCTGCCACAGCCGGTCGGGCAGGTACATGAGGGCGGTCACCTGCTCCACGCCGACGTCGGTGAGCAGGAGCTCGCCGTGCACGGCATGGTCGTGGGCCCGGGGCACCGCGATGAGACCGGTCACGGGCTGGGCCCGGCCTGGCACCAGCGCGTAGTACGACAGCGTCACCCGGCTGGCGACCACCACGGCCAACACCACCACCAGCACGACAATGGCCACGACGAGCGGCCACCGGCGGCGGGCGGCGGGCGGGGATCCGGGCGGTAGCGTGATCTGCGAGGAGGTCATCGTTGGCAGCGAGCCCGTCTACCGGCCCACGGGCCGACCAGCCTGCCACGGATCCCCCGCCCATCGCTGTCGCGGGCGGCGGTGCCGAGGGCGGGGCCACCCGGAGCGCCCGCCTGCGGCGGGCCGTGATCGCCGGGCACCGCGGCGACCGCGAAGACGCCCAGGCGCTGGTCGGGGACGCCGACCCGGCGGTACGTGCCGCCGCTCTCGGGGCACTGGCCAGGCTCGGCGAGTGGGACGCCGACCTGCTGGAGCGGGCGCTCGCCGATCCCGACGCCGGCGTCCGCCGGCGCGCCGTCACCATCGCCGGCCGTCGCGCTGCCCGTGGCACCATCGGCACCTTCAGCGCATCGAGCGACACAGCCGGGCCAGCAGACCGGCCCGAGCACACAGCCGGGCCAGCAGACCGGCCCGAGCACACAGCCGGGCCAGCAGACCGGCCCGAGCACACAGCCGGGCCAGCAGACCGGCCCGAGCACACAGCCGGGCCAGCAGACCGGCCCGAGAACACAGCCGGGCCAGCAGACCGGCCCGAGAACACAGCCGGTGCCGGCGACGCCGACCTCGCCCGGCAGGGAGCGGCGCTGCTGGCAGCGACGGCCGACCCGGACCCCGGGGTGGCGGAGGCGGCGGCGTGGGCCGTCGGCGAGCTGCCCGAGCCCGCCAGGCCGCGCCGCGCCGTGCCCGTCCTGGCCGCGGTCGCCGGGGGCCATCCCGATCCGCTGTGCCGCGAGGCCGCGGTGGCGGCCCTGGGAGCCATCGGCGACCCCGGCGGCCTGCAGGCGGTGCTCCAGGCCCTGAACGGGAAGCCGCCGCTGCGGCGGCGCGCGGCCGTCGCGCTGGCGGCGTTCGACGACCCCCGGGCCGACCAGGCCCTGCACCGGTGCCTGGCCGATCGCGACTGGCAGGTCCGCGAGGTGGCCGAGGAGCTGCTCGGCTCCGGGGCCGGCGGTGCCGGGCTCGACAGCGCGGCCAGCGACGCAGGACCCGACAGCGCCGGACCCGGCCCCGAGCCGACGGCCGTCTGAGCCCGGCCGCCCGGCGCCCCCGGCTGCCGGCGGCCGACCGGGCCGCCCAGTCGTCGCCGATGAGCCAGTCGTCGCCGATGAGCCAGTCGTCGCCGATGAGCCAGTCGTCGCCGATGAGCCAGTCGTCGCCGATAAGCCAGTCGTCGTCGATGAGTCAGTCGTCGTCGATGAGTCAGTCGTCGTCGATGAAGAGGGAGCGGACGGCGTCCATCTCCTCCAGGCAGCGGCCGGCGCCGAGCGCGACGCACTCCAGCGGGGTGTCGACGACGCGCACGGGCACGGCCGTCTCCTCGGCGAGCCGGCCGGCCAGGCCGCGCAGGAGCGAGCCGCCGCCGACCAGGTGGATGCCCTGCGTGATGATGTCCTGGGCCAGCTCGGGTGGCGCGTCCCCCAGGCAGGTCACGGCAGCGTCCACGATCTGGCGCACGAGGTCCTCGATGGCGCCGCGGACGTCCGCCGGGGAGAGCACCACGGTCTTGGGCATGCCGGTCATCAGCTCGCGGCCACGCACCTCGGCCTTCGCCTCGCCCTCGTACGGGGCGGCCGACCCGATGGCCATCTTGATCTCCTCCGCCGTGCGCTCGCCCACGGCCAGGCCGTACTCGCGCCGGACGTAGCCCTGGATGGCGGCGTCCAGGTCGAACCCGCCGCACCGGATCGCCCGCGACGCCACGACACCGCCGAGCGAGATGACGGCCGCCTCCGACGTGCCGCCCCCGACGTCGACGACCATGTTGCCGATCGGCTCCTCGATGGCGAGGCCGGCGCCGATGGCGGCGGCCATCGGCTGCTCGATGAGGTACGAGGCGGAGGCGCCGGCGCGGCGGGCGGCCTCGCGCACGGCACGGCGCTCCACCGACGTGATGGCCGACGGCACGCAGATGAGCACCCGGGCCCGGTTCAGCCGCGACACGCCGCTGCGCTGCAGCACGAGCCGGATCAGGCGCTCGGTGATGTCGAAGTCGGTGATCGCCCCCTGGCGCAGGGGCCGCATGGCCACGATGTAGCCCGGCGTCCGGCCGATCATCTGCCACGCCTGCGTGCCGACGGCCAGCGCGTCCTGCGTGCGCGTGTTGAGGGCGATCACCGTCGGTTCGTTCAGGACGATGCCCTTGCCCCTCACGTAGACGAGGGTGTTGGCCGTGCCGAGGTCGATCGCGACGTCCTTTGCCACGCTGGTCGGTGTCCTTCCTGCGGGTGGCCACCGAGGGCTGGCGGCCGGTGATGGTCGGTCCGGTGCGGGTGCTCGTGCCGCGGCACCTCGGTCGCCGGTCGTGCCGTGCATGCCCGGCGGGCAGCGGCGGCGCCGGGCCGTGCCGGCCCCGGGTGCCGGCGAGACGGCGGCACCACCCGCGCTGCCGCCCGGGCCGTGCCCACGCCATGGTAGGGCCGCCGGCCGGCGGCCGGCGGGCACAGGTCCATCAACACTGACGCCGGCCGCCGCGCTCGCCACGCCGAGCGGCGGGCCCGCCGCGCGCTGCTGCCGATGCCGCCCGGGCTGCCGGTGCTGCCCTCCCCACGGCCTACGGTGCCGCCGTCGGCGGTCACCGCCGCGATCGCCGCGGGCACCGCCGCCGCGGTCAGCACCGCGATCGCTGTGGGCACCGCCGCCGCTGCGGCCACCGTCGCCGGCAGGGCACCGCCGCCGCTGCGGCCACCGTCGCTGGCACGGCACCGTCGCCGGCACGGCACCGCCGCCGCTGCGACCACCGTCGCTGGCACGGCACCGTCCCCGGCAAGGCACCGTCCCCGGCAGGGCACCGTCGCGACCGCGACTGCTTCCGAGCGGAGCACGCAACTATCCTCGGCCGAATGGACCGCGGTGGGCCGTTCACTGGGGACGGGGCGCCAGAGGACGCTGGCGACGAGGACGCCGCTCCGCGCGGTTGGCTGCCACCCGACGACCGTCTGTGGCGCCACCCCTCCGAGCTCGGGAAGGTCGACGACGACCCGGTCGACCTGTCCACCCTGTCGCTCGATGACCTCGGCCCGGTCGTCGGTGACGGCCACCGCCTCCCGTGGCCGTCACGACCGGGGCTCGCTGCCCGCGGCCGGCCCGCCGCCACGCGGCGGCCCGCCGCCGTCGTGGGCGCCGCCGCCGTCGTGCTGGCCGTGGTCCTCGTCGTGATGGTCGCCGACCGCTCGGTCCACGCACCGACCCGCCAGGCCAACGTGCTGGCGGCCAACGACACCAGCCTGACGACGGCCGTGGCGCCCGCCCCCCGGCTGCGCGCGATGGTCCAGGAGGTTCGCCGGTCGCTGGTGGGCCTGATCGTCGGGCCCCAGCACGGGACCCGGTCGCTCGTCACCGGCGTGGCGACCGGTGACGGGCTCGTCATCACGGCGGCCACCGCCGTCGGCCGGACGACGCAGGTCACCGCCCTGCTCCCCGACGGCCGGCGCGTCGGCGCCACCGTGCTCGGCGTCGACAGTCACAGCGGGGTGGCCGTCGTGGCCGTCGCCCAGCCGGTGCCGCCGGCGTCGTTCGCCGGGCGCGACCTCGCTCCGGGCGACCTGGCGATGACCGAGTGCCTGTGCGACCACGTGCCGGCGAGCGGCGCGTCGAGCGCGCCGGCCGCCGCGGTGGCCCTGGCCACGGTCGAGGCAGTCGGCACCCCCGGCACCGGCACCGTCCCCGGCACGGCGCAGCCGTTGCTGGACGTCATCCAGGCCGACCACGTCCCGATGCCGCAGCAGGCCTGGGGTGGCGTGCTCGTGGACGGTGCCGGTCAGGTCGCCGGCATCCTCGACTCGCAGGCGACGACCAGCGGCGAGCGGATGGACGTCTTCGTCCCCGGCTGGCTGGCCCGGCGCGTCGCAGAGCAGCTGGCCACCGAGCACCGCGTGGACCACGGGTGGCTCGGCATCACCGGCGCGAGCGCACCCGGGTCGTGCGGGGGCGCCGCCGTCCGGAGCGTGATCGCCGACGCGCCGGCCGCCGCCGTCCTGGCGCCCGGCGAGGTGGTCGTGGGCGTCGACGGCAACCGGATCTGCACGTGGGCCGAGCTGCAGGCGGCGACGTACGTGGTCCCGCCGGGGCACACGGTCGACCTGCAGGTGCGCGGCACCGGGGGCACCCGCACCGTGGCGGTGGCGCTGAGCGCGTCGCCCGGCTGACCGGGGCACCTTCGCCGGAGGCTGGCGTCACGGGGCACGGCACTAGATTCGTCCACGTGGACCTTCCCGACATGCCCGGCTCCGGCGGCAACTTCATGGAGCAGTTCCTGGCAGACCTGCTGCGGATGATGGGGTCGGGCATGGGCGCCGCCACCGCCAAGGTCGACATGGCCAAGGCGATGGCGACCGGGGTCGCCACCGGCGGCGAGGCCGAGGCCAACCCCGACCCGCTGGACCGGATGGCGATCGAGGAGCTGCTGCAGGTCGCCCAGCTGCACGTCGCCGAGATCACCCAGATCGACGAGGCCGGCGCCCGCCTGGAGGTCCAGGCCGTCGGGCCGGGGACCTGGGCGGCGCGCACGGTGGACGACTGGGCGTTCCTGCTCGACGCCACTGCCGGGGCCGGCACGGGGACGCCAGCCGGCACCGCCCCGCAAGTCGGCGACGAGCCCGGCGCAGGCATCGCCGAGTTCCTCGCCCAGGCCATGTCCACCATGGGCCCCGTGCTGGCCGCCATGCAGCTGGGCTCGGCCGTGGGCCACCTCGCCCGCACCACCCTGGGGCAGTACGAGCTGCCGGTGCCCCGTCCCGCAGCCGTGGGCAACCGCCTGCTCGTGGTGCCGGCCAACCTCGACCGGTTCGCGGCGGACTGGTCGCTGCCCGAGCAGGACGTCCGGCTGTGGACCTGCCTGCGCGACTGCACGGTCCACGCGGTGCTCGGACGCGAAGGGGTGGCCGAGCGCGTGCGCGAACTGCTGGCCGCCGTGGCCCGGACCACCGCCGCCGACAACGCCCAGGTGATCGGCGGACTTGGCGGCTTCGACCTCGGCGACCCCGAGTCCCTGCAGCGGCTGCTCGGCGACCCCGAGGCGCTGGTCGCCACGGCCGAGCCGTCCCCGGCCCGCCAGCGCGCCGCCGCCGAGCTCGCCGCCGCCAGCGCGGCGCTCGCCGGCTACGT
>JAJZYI010000061.1 GCA_021798135.1 Actinomycetes bacterium
GCGGGCGGCGAGCCCCAAGGGCCGGCTGTCGCGGGGACTGGCAGGCGTCGTCGGTCGGTGCCTGGTCCTGAACACGCCCGGTTCCCCCGCCGGGGCGACCGAGTCCCTCCAGGCGGTGATCGACGTGCTCCCGCACGCGCTGGCCCTGTTGGCCGGCGAGCAGCCGCACCCCCATCCCCGCCCGAGCGAAGCCGACGGCTGACGTCAAGGGCGCCGGCGCCGGTTGCCGTGAGCACCCGGCGAGCGGGCCGACGTCACGAGACGACCGGCGGCGACCGCGGCGTCAGCCGCCGGACACCGGCGGCAGGACGGCGAGCTCGTCGGCGTCGCCGAGCGGCGTGTCGGGGTCGGCGGGCTCGCCGTTGACCCAGATCCGGCTGCCGGCGGCCACGGCGGCGAAGGCCTCCCCGTAGCGCGACGCCGCGGTGGCCAGGGCGGCGCCCACGGTGCGGTCGTCGACGGTGTCGTTGCGGGTGCCCGCCGCCTCCGCCGCCGGCCCGAAGAGCCGGAGCCGGGCCACCGTCAGCCGCCGATCATCGACATGGAGCGGCGGGGGCGGAGGAACGCGGGGTCGTCCATGCCGTGCCCGGCCCGCTTGCCGGCCACGGCCTGCCGCAGCAGCGCGGCGACGGCCGCGTCGTCGCCGCCGGCGCGCAGCAGGTCGCGGACCGACAGCTCGTCGTCGGAGAACAGGCAGTTGCGGATCGCCCCGTCCGCTGTCAGGCGCAGCCGGTCGCACCGGCCGCAGAAGGGCCGGGTGACGCTGGCGACCACGCCGATCTCGCCGGGCGCGCCGTCGGCGAAGCGGTACCGCTCGGCGGGAGCCGCGTCCTGGAGCGAGCCGGGCACGGCCTGCAGCGGCCAGCGCGCGGCGATCCTCTGCAGGACGGTCGCCGCCGGGACGACCAGCCCCCGGTCCCAGCGCATCTCGGCGTCGAGCGGCATGAACTCGATGAAGCGCACCACCCGGCCGTGGCGGCGGGCGAGGTCGGCGAAGTCGAGGATCTCGTCGTCGTTGACGCCGGCGACCAGCACCACGTTGACCTTCAGGGGCAGCAGGCCGGCCTCCTCGGCCGCGCCCATCGCCGCCAGCACGGTGGCGAGGTCGCCTCGCCGGCGGATGCGGGCGAAGCGGTCCGGCCGCAGCGAGTCGCAGCTGACGTTGACCCGTCGCAGCCCGGCGGCCGCCAGGGACCCGGCCAGCGCCGCGAGCCGCGTGCCGTTCGTGGTGAGGGCGATGTCGCCGAAGCCGATGGCGGCGAGCTGCGAGACCAGGCCGGCGACGTCGCGGCGCACCAGCGGCTCGCCGCCGGTGATCCGGACCGACTCCACGCCGAGCCGGTGGGCAACGGCGGCCACCCGGGCGATCTCCTCGAACGTAAGGATGTCGTCGCGGGGCAGGAACGTGATCCGCTCGTCGGGCAGGCAGTAGGTGCAGCGCAGGTTGCAGCGGTCGGTCACCGAGATCCGCAGGTCCCGGTGCACCCGGCCGAAGCGGTCGACCAGCGCCCCGTCGGCCAGCGCCCCGTCGGCCAGCGCGTCGTCGGCCCTCGCGCCGTCGGCCAGCGCGCCGTCGGTGGGGCCGCCCGCGTGCGAGCCGGCATCCGCCGCGTCGGCCAGGGGGGCGGTGGCTGCCGCAGGCGCCGGCGAGCGCCGGATGGCGACGGGGACGCGGTGGGTCACCAGCCCGGCTCCAGACCGAGGTGGGTCCCGCCGTCGGCACCGATCCGCTGGGCGTCGAGCACCATGGCGGCGACGGGCTCGCCGGCGCCGGCGCCGTCGCCGTCGGGGAGGAGCACCAGGGCGTCGGCATCGGCCATGGCCCGGAGCTGGTGCGATCCCTGCCCACCGGCGGACCGGGCGAGGAGCCGGCCGTCGGCCCCGACCGTCAGGCAGGCGCGCAGCAGGTGGAGCTTGCCGTCGGGCCGGCGCCGGAACGGCTCGGCGGCGAGCACCCGGAGCACCGGCCGGTCCACCTGGCCGTGCCCGGCCATGGTGCGCAGGGCCGGGCGCACGAACAGCTCGTAGGACACGAGCGCGGACACCGGGTTCCCGGGGAGGCCGAAGAACGGCGTGCCCGCGTCGCCGATCCGGCCGGCGGCGAGAGGCTTGGCAGGCTTGATGGCGACCTGCATCCAGCGGGTCCCCGGTCCGCCCATGTCGTCGAGCACCAGCCGGACGACGTCGCGGTCGCCGACGCTCACGCCGCCGCTGGTGAGCACCGCGTCGCACGAGGCGGTGGCACCGGCGAGCGCCGCCGCCACCGCCGCCTCGTCGTCGGCGGCGACGCCGAGGTCGACGGCGTCGAAGCCGTCGGCAGCGAGCGTGGCGAGCAGCGCAGGGCGGTTGCTGTCGCGGATCTTGCCGGGCGGCAGCGGGCCCTCGCCGCCGAACAGCTCGTCCCCGGTCGACAGCACGCCCACCCGGGGTCGGGGGCGGACGGCGACGCAGCGGACGCCCAGGCTGGCGAGGACGCCGACGTGGGCCGGCGTGAGCGGGGTGCCGGCCGGGAACACGACGTCCCCGCGGTCGACGTCGTCACCCGGGTGCCGGACGTGCTCCCCGGCATCGACGGCCGACTCGACGACGACGGTGCCATCGTCGCCGGCACGCGTCCGCTCCACCATGCAGACGGCGTCGGCGCCCGACGGGAGCGGCGCGCCCGTCATGATGCGGGCGGCCTGGCCCGCGCCGACGGTGAACCTCGGGTCGTCACCGGCCAGGACGGTGCCGACGACCTGGAGCCGGCAGGGGGCGCCGGCGGTGTCGGCGGCCCGGACCGCGTAGCCGTCCATGGCCGAGCCCACGAACGGCGGGACCGGCTCGGTGGCGACCACGGCCTCGGCCAGCACGCACCCGACGCTCGAGGCGACATCCGACTCCGTCACGGGCAGCGGCGCGACCTGCTCCAGGACCCACTGCCGGGCCTCGGCCAGGGGGATCACCGGACGCCTCGCGCCGTCGCGGTCACACCGGCCCCAACTCGGCGGGACCGACGAGGGGCTGCGCGCCGAGGCCCCACCCGGTGCCGCCCGCCCAGGTCTCGCGCTTCCAGACGGGGAGGGCGTGCTTGATCGTGTCGATGCAGAACCGGGCGGCGTCGAACGCCTCGCCGCGGTGGGGGGTGGAGGCGACCACCAGCACCGACGCCTCGCCTACGGCCAGGGTGCCCACCCGGTGGACGAGGACGAGGCGGCCGATCGACGGCCAGCGCTCCCGGGCCGCCGCGGCCACCTCGGCCAGGCGGGGCTCGACCTGCTCGCGGTAGGCCTCGTACTCGACGGCCACGACGTCGTCGCGTCCCTCGGCGTGGTCGCGGACCGTGCCGACGAAGGTCACGACGGCCCCGCACGACGGCACCACGCACCACGCGGTGGCCTCGGCGACCGGCAGGGGCTCCTCCGCGCAGGCGATCCAGTCGACCTGCGACGTGTCGGGTGTCACCTCGGCAAGCCTACTCGCCGCGACGGCGACGCTCCTGGTGAGGGGCGCCGGGTGTGGCCGGCGGTGCGTCGGGGCGCCGGGTGTGGCCGGCGGTGCATCAGGGCGCCGGGTGTGGCCGGCGGTGCGTCAGGGGGCCGGGTCCCAGGCGATGCCCAGCCTGGCGAGGTCGTCGGGGGTGTCGGCGTCGGCGAACGCCTCCGCTCCGGCGACGTGCCGCCATCCCGCCTCGTCGAGGAGCACCACGTCCGGGTGGTCGAGCAGCGGGCGCATGGAGCGCTCGCCGGAGCGCAGCGCGGCCCGCCCGGCGGCCAGCGCGGTTGCCGACCACCGGGCGCACAGGGGCTGGGCGCGGCCGTCGACGACCGGGACGACGGAGCCGTCCCCGGGGTGGTCGGCGACCAGGCGGACCACCGAGGGCTCCAGGCGCGGGAGGTCGCAGGCCAGCACCACGGCCGGCCCGCGGTGGCCGAGCGAAGCCAGCAGGTCGGCACCGGCGACCGTGGCCGCCAGCGGGCCGGCGCCCGGCGGCTCCTCCCTGGTGACGTGGTCGCAGCCCGCCAGGCCCGGGCCGACCTCGACGATCGGGCCGTCGACGCCCGCGGCGAGGCACGAGGCGACGCGCTCGGCCAGCGCCCGCCCGCCGACCAGCAACGACGCCTTGTCGACGCCCATCCTCCGGCTCCGGCCACCGGTCAGGACGATCCCGGCTGCCGGGCCCGAGGCTGCCGGCTCGCCGTCGTCCGCGGAACCGGGGCCGCCGGCGCTCAGGTCGACGGGTGCGGCACCGGCGGGACGGAGCCGCCGGGCGCGCGGGTCGATGGGGCGGCGGGGCGGAGGAGGCCGGGGTACTGGCGGGCGTCGAAGGCGACGACGAACTGGCGGACGGCCGCGGGCAGCGTCACCACCACGGACCGGCGCCACCAGCCCACCCGTTCCACCAGCACTTCGTTCTTGCAGACCTTCACGCCCTGGATCCTGGCATCGGCCGAGACCACCGCGTCGAGGTAGGCGGCGATGGCGCACTCGCGCGAGCTCGCCGGAACGCCGCGGACGCCGAGGTTGACCAGGGACCCGGCGACCTCGGCGGGCGTGCCGCCGAGCGAGTCGAGCAGATCGTGCGTCTGCTGCCGGACCGTCGCTCGTTCGCTCATGCGCTTCACGGGCACCTCCCCGTAGTCGAGCTCCGGGCCCGCCCCGTGAGGCCGTCGGTGCGCCAGGGCCCGACGGGCCGTCCGGGTACGCGACCCGCTTCCATTCTCCCCCAACACGGCCGCTCGTGCCTCATGAATTTTCTGTTTCGACGGGGCCTGGGCCGGCCGGACCCGTCGCAGCGGGGAGCGCAGGCCGGCGGACCGGTCGCCGGCCGCCCGGCCGGCGTCACGAACCGGCGGAGCGTGGCGGCAGCGTCGTTGCGGGTGGCCGTGGGCCGGCGGCGGGGCAGGGTGTGCGGGGTGGCCGTGGGCCGGCGGCGGGGCAGGGTGTGCGGGGCGGCTCAGGCGCCCGCGGCGTCGACCTCGGCGGTGGTGCCGGAGCCGTCGGCCGACGGCCACGTGCCGGGCCCGTCCACCAGCGTGGCGGTCGCGCCCTGGCCGTCCGGGCGTTCGGCGGGCAGCGGGGGCAGTGGCGGGTCGGAAGCGATGGTGCGGGACGCGCCGCCGGTGCCCGCGGGCTGCCGTGCCGGGGGGCGGGCCATGGCGAGCGGCACCAGGCTGTCGTCGGGCGATGCGGGTGCCGTTGCCGGCGCCGCGGCTGTCGCCGCCGCCATCGCTGTCGCCGCCGCCGGGGACCGCCCGACCTCGGGTGCCGGGGGAGGGCTGCCCGGTCCGGCGCCGGCGACGGGCGCGTCGCGCTGGGCCGGAGGGTCCTGCGCGACGGGGACGTCACGCAGGCCGGCCGGCCCGCGCTGGGCCGTCGCCTCCCGCGGCGCTGCCGGCGCGGCCGGTGCGACCGGTGCCGCGACGGACGTGGCACCCACCGGCTGGGTGGTCGACGTGGCGGGCGGGAGGCCCGCCGACGTCGGGTTCACGGCGGCCGTCCGGGAGGGTGCGGCGCCGGGAGCAGGCGTGCCGGGCGGGGTGCCGGGCGCTCCGGCGGCGCTGCCGTTGGCCGCCGCACCGCCCGGTGGCGTGCCGGCGGGTCCGGCCGTCGGGTGCGCTCCGCCCGGTGCCGTCGGGGTGGCACCCGGCGCTTGAGGGGCGGCACCCGGAGCGGCAGAGGCGGCAGGGGCGGCACCCGGCGCCGGCTGGCGCGTGCCGGCGTGGCGGGCGCGCGACGGGTACGGCTCCGCCGGCGGCGGAGGCGGTGGCGTGTCGGCCTGGGAGCGCGTGAGCGCGACGGTGCCGCCGGTCACCACGACCAGTCCCTCGTCGGCCATGGTGCGCACGGACCGGATGGTGTCGACCTGGTCCCGGCCGGTCGCCGCCACCAGGTCGACGACCCGCATCCCGTGGTTGCCGACCACGGCCAGGATCTGCCACTGGTCGGCGGTCAGCTGGACGTTGGCGCCGGGCGGGGCCGGCGCGATGTGGACGGTGGCGTCGAGGGGCACCCGGCGCAGCAGGTCCCGCCACTCGGCGACCTGGGGCAGCACCGAGGCCAGGACGTCGCCGACGGCCGTGGCGGGGACCGGTTCGGGGGCCGCCCGGCCGGCCGTGAAGTAGAACCACCCGTCCTCGAGCAGCGACAGCTCGAACACGGCCTGGGGGACGCTGCCGGTGCCGCGGACGGCGGCGCCGTTGAGGTCCCCGCCGCGCACCCACAGGCGCCCGTCGGTGCCGCCGGCGACGACGAGGACCTCGCCCGTGTGGTGCCCGGCAGCCAGCAGGCGCAGCACGTCGGGCAGGGCGAACTCGCGCAGCGAGCCCACGAGCGAGGCGGCGGGCGTGTCGGTCTGCGTCGGCATCTGCGTCATGTCCCACCTCGCCCCTCCGGCTCCCGTAAGAATAGACGCGTTTGGTAGTTGTTGCCACACTATTTGTGGTTGGCGTGGGCTGGCAGGCCGGTTGGTAGGGTGGCCCGCATGGTGCGCGGAGCCGCCCGACCCGTGGTGGCTGCGGCACGCCGCCTGCTCGAACGCGCCGCCGCCCGGCCCGGCGTGGCGCGGGTGATGCGCAGGACCGCCGCCGAGCTCCAGGACGCCCTGCGGCGGAGCCACTGGCGCTCCGACCGGCGCAACGAGCTGTACGGCGCCAGCTACTACGGGATAGGGCGCGATCCCGGCGGGGACCGGGCGGGGCGGTCCGGCTACGCCAGGTACGACCGGGTCACGTCCAACGCCGAGGTGGCGGGCCACCTGGTGTGGCGGACGTTCGGCGGCGCCAGGACGGTGCTCGACGTCGGCTGCGCGACCGGACTGGTGGTCGAGGTGCTGCGCGAGCTGGGCCTGGACGCCCAGGGGTGCGACGTGAGCGCCTACGCGGTGGCGAACCCGTCGCCGGGTGCCGACGGCCACCTGCGCGTCGGCGACCTGCTCGGCGGCCTGCCGTACGGGGACGGCGCCTTCGACGTGGTCACCGCGCTGGAGACGCTCGAGCACCTGCCCCCCGACCAGGTCGACCGGGCGCTCGGGGAGCTCCGCCGGGTGTGCGGCGGCGTGCTCTACGCCACGATCCCCTCGTTCGGCCCCAACGGGGGCGGCGGGCCCGACGGGCACATGGTGGGCAAGGTGCGGCCCGAGCGCATGGAGCACTACCGCTCGCTCGGGGAGGGGTACGCCGGCCCGGTGGCCTTCGACGACCTCGCCCGTGACGCGGCCGGGAACCCGGTGGAGGGCCACCTGACCATCGCCTCGTTCGGGTGGTGGACCGAGCGGTTCGCCGCGGCCGGGTTCCGCCGGCGGGCCGACGTGGAGCGCCGCATGGTCGGCGACCTGGTGCCCGAGCTCGCCGCCGCGTGGAACCTGTACGTGCTGACCGTCCCGGGCGCCGACGAGGCCCTGCTCGCCGACCGGGCGCCGGGCAGCAGCCTGGTCTCGCTGGGCCTGCGCCACCCGCTGTACGAGGGGGCCGGCGCTCCCGGCGCCGAAGGCGGCGCGACGGCTACTGGACCGTGACGAGGGTGCCGATCGGGGTGTAGGGCCACACCACCGCCGCGTTGGCCGGCGGCATCTCGACACAGCCGTCGCTCTGCGGGAAGCCGTAGCGGGCGCGGACGAAGCCGTGCAGGGCGTCGCCGCCGTCGAAGTAGCTCACCCAGGGGATGCCGGTGTCGTGGTAGGTGGTGCCGTTGGGGTTGGTCCCGCTCATCGTCGTGACCCGGTAGCGCAGGTACACCGGGAAGGTGCCCGGGGTGGTGACGGCGCCGGGCACCCCGGTGTTGGCGACCGACTGGTACACCATGGTGCCGTCACGCCAGACGTGCACCGTCTCGGGCAGGGCCGTGGTCACGTCGACCCAGTCCCAGTGCCCGTACGGGTTCGTCTGGCCCTGCGCGGCGGCGGCCAGCAGCGCCGACCAGACGAGCGGTCCGGCGATGCCGTCGGTGGCGAGCCCGTGCTGGTCCTCGAACGACATCACGGCGCCCCTGGTGATCACGCCGTACTGCCCCGGCACCCACTGCGAGGTGATGGCGGCCGGCAGCGTCGTCCAGCGCCACAGGAACCCGCCGGGCTGCGCCAGCGCCAGCTGGGCCGGCGGGACGGGCGCGCTGCTCTGCGGCATGAAGGCGACGGGCAGGTAGCCCTGCAGGGCGAGGAGCTGCTGCAGCCGCATCGTGGTCATCGGCGCCACCGTGAACCGGTCGGCCACCGACGCGGCCAGGCGCGTGCCGTCGGTCGCCTGCACGCCGAGCGGGCCGCCCGGGACGACCACGCTGATCGCCGTGCCGGGCGGCAGCGACGCCGACGGCGTGAACGTCATCGTGTCGGGGCTGCTGCGGGCCCACGTGCCGGGAACGGCGGGCTGCAGCGCCGGCGTGGCCGACCCGGGGGCGATGGCGTGGGAGAACTGGACCGTCAGGGTGGCGTCGGGCGCCACGCCGGTGGCGCCGTCGGCGGGCGTCGCCGAGACCACCGTCAGCGGCGGCACCGGCGGCGGCGGGCTCGAGGCCGGACGCGCGTGGTCGGCCGCCGGGACTCCGTGCCGGCTCGTGACGAGCATCGCCCCGGTCACGACCAGGGCGCAGGCGACTGCGGCGACGCCGACCGGCAACCACGCCTGCCGGCTGGGGCGGTGCCGCGCTCCACGGTTCCAACCCATGTGTGCGGGCCTCCTACCGCGAATCTACCAGCGGGCCCCTGGCCGGCCGGTGGCGGGTGGTGCATCGGTAGGGGGTGCAGGCAGGCCGTGAGCACGGCCCCCGAGCGCTTCGGGCGGCGGTCGTGCCCAGCGCCCCCCTCGGCGGCGGTCCCGCCCGGACCCGGGTCCACGGCCGGTCGCGTGCCGGGGCGGGCGGGCGGCGGTCAGGTCCCGTCGGCGGCCCGGACGATGGCGTGCTCGAGCGCCCGCAGCCGCGCCGGGTCGGTCACCTTGGCCCGCGTCGGCGGGTCGAGCAGGTAGAAGGCGTCGACGACCTCGGCGCCGAGCGTGCTCGCCCGGGCGGCCACCACGTCGAACCCGGAGTCGAACACGGCGCGGGTGAGCCGGTGCAGGACCCCGACCCCGTCCGCGGTGCGGACGTCGACGACCGTGGCGCTGTCCGACGCGGCGTTGTCGACGGCCACCCGGGTGGCGACCGGCCGGGCGGTGGTGGGGCGGCGCGCCGCGTCGTAGGTGCGGGCCCTGTCGGCCAGCCGCTGCTCGAGCGGCAGCGTGCCGCGCAGGGCGGCCTCGAGGTCGTCGGCCACCCGCTCCCAGTCCGGCCAGCGGCCGCGCGCCGGCTCGACGACGAAGCGCTCCACGGCGAAGCCCTCGGCCCCGGCGACGTCGGCGGAGCGGACGCTCAGGCCGAACAGCGCCAGCACGCCGGTGACGGTGGCGAGCAGCCCAGGGCGGTCGCGGGCGACGACGGTGACCTCGGGCACCTCGGCGACCAGGACCGACCGGCCGAGCCTGCCGGCCTGGGCCATGAGGGCGCGGTGCCGATCGGTCACGGGGTTGGCCGGCGCCGCGGGCCGAGCCTCGCCGGCCAGCCGGGCGCGGGCGCGTGCGACCAGGTCGGCGACGAGCCCTGCCTTCCACGGCCCCCACGCGCTCGGCCCGGTGGCGAGGCTGTCGGCCTCGGTCAGCGCCCCCAGGAGCGACAGCAGCGTGGCGTCGCCGACGGCGTTCGCCACGGCGTCGACGGTGGCCGGGTCGTCGAGGTCGCGTCGGGTCGCCGCGTCGGGCAGCAGCAGATGGTGGCGGACCATGCCGACGAGCAGGTCGACGTCTGCGGGCGGGAAGCCCATGCGGCCGGCGATGTCGGCCACCACCTGCTCGCCCACCTCGGTGTGGTCGCCGGGGAAGCCCTTGCCGATGTCGTGGAGGAGCGTGCCGACCAGCAGCAGGTCCGGCCTCGGCGAGCTGAGCGCCAGCGGCGCGGCCTGTGCGGCCGCCTCGAGCAGGTGCCGGTCGACGGTGAAGCGGTGGTACGCGTTGCGCTGCGGCCTGTTCCGGACCGCCGCCCACTCGGGCAGCAGCCGCACGAGCAGCCGGTGATGGTCCAGCGCCTCGAGCGCGGTGACGGCGGGTGCCCCCGCCGCCAGGACCCGCACGAACGCCGAGCGCATGTCGTCCGGCCACGGGTCCGGCGGGGGCGGCACCCGCTCGGAGAGCGTCGCCAGCGTGGCGTGCGCGATGGGCAGCGAGCGCTCGGCGGCCACGGCCGCGACCCGCAGGGCCAGGGTGGCGTCGCAGGGGCCCGCCCCGTCGGGGTCGAGGACCACCTCGGGACCCGCCCCGTCCCCGGCGGTGACGGCCACGCCCGGCTCCACGCGGGTGAGGGCCGGCTCGGCGGCCACCTGCTGGCCGCCGGCACGCCGCCAGCGCCGCCGGCGCGCGGACCGCTCGCCGGCGTGCAGCATGCGCCGCCACGTGTCGTCGGCGATCCACGCCACCGCCCGGCCCGCTTCGGCGACGCGGGCCATCAGGGCGTCGGCGCCGGCCACGCCCAGGGCCGCGGCCACCTCGTCCTGCGACTGCAGCAGCAGGCGGTCGGTGGCCTGCCCGGCGAGCTTGTGCAGCTCCACGCGCGCGTCGAGGAGCACCTGCCGGGCCGGCTCGAGCGCGGCCAGGTCCACCTGCTCCGACGCCGGCAGGCCGGCGCGGGCGACGCAGCGCAGCACGTCCGAGTCGCGCAGCCCCCCGTGGCTCTCCTTCAGGTCGGGCTCGAGGAGGAAGGCCAGGTCGCCGTGGTCGGCGCGCCGCTGCTCGGCCTGCGCCACCACGTCGGCCTGCCACCCCGCCGCGCGCCGGCGCCACAGGTCGGCGACCTCGGCCAGCACCGGCTCGGCGACGGCCGGGTCGCCCGCCACCACGCGGCCGTCGAGCAGGCCGAGCTGCACCCGCAGGTCCTCCCCGGCGGCGCGCACCACCTCCGCCGGCAGGCGGACCGAGTGGTCGAGCCGGGCGCCCTCGTCCCACACCGGGTACCAGACGGCGTCGGCGACGGCGGCGATGTCGCGGCGGCCGCTGTGCACCAGCACCAGGTCGAGGTCGCTGCCCGGGCACAGCTCGCGCCGGCCGTAGCCGCCGACCGCCACCAGGGCGAGGCCGGCCACGTCGCCGCCGGCGGCGTCGGCCAGCAGCTGCTGCAGCCAGGCGTCGGTGGCGTCGCTGAACACCGGGCAGAACGCGGCGCCGCGCAGGTCCTCGCGCCGCGAGAGCGCGCTGCGCACCTGGTGCCAGGACACCGGCGGACGGTACCACGGTCGGGCACGCCGATCGCCGGGCGTGGCAGCATGCTGCCGTGCAGCGCCGATCGTGGTGGGGCTGGGGGGCCGAGGGGGCGGGCCTGTCCGACGCCGAGGTCGACGGGCTGGCCGGCCTGCTGGGGGAGCGCTTCGGCCTCGACGGCCGTCGGCAGCGGGCCCCGGACCCGGCGCAGCTCGCCCTGGTGCGGCCGAGGGTGGCCGTGCCGTCGTCGCTGGCCGGCCTCGCCAGCAGCTCGCCGCCCGACCGGGCCGCGCACAGCATGGGGAAGTCCTACCGGGACGTGGTCCGCGGCCTGCGCGGGCAGGTCGACCACCCGCCCGACGCCGTGGTCCGCCCCTCGTCCGACGCCGAGCTGGCCGCGGTGCTCGACTGGTGCTCGACGGCACGCGTGGCGGCGGTGCCCTACGGGGGCGGCAGCAGCGTGGTCGGCGGCGTGGAGCCCGACGTGGGCGACGGGTTCGCCGGGGCGGTCTCGGTTGACCTGGGCCGCCTCGACCGGGTGCTCGAGGTGGACGGGGCGTCGCTGTCGGCCCGGGTGCAGGCCGGCGTGCTGGGCCCCTCGCTCGAGGAGCAGCTCCGCCCGTACGGGCTCACCCTGCGCCACTTCCCGCAGAGCTTCGAGTGGTCGTCGCTCGGCGGGTGGGTGGCCACCCGCGCCGGCGGCCACTTCGCCACGGGGCCCACCCACATCGACGACCTGGTGCAGGCGCTGCGGGTGCTGACGCCGGCCGGCCCCGTCGAGACCCGGCGCCTCCCCGGGTCCGGCGCCGGGCCCTCGCCCGACCGCCTGTTCCTCGGGTCCGAGGGCGCCCTCGGCGTCGTGACCGAGGCGTGGGTCCGGGTCCGCCCGCGGCCGCGCTGGCGAGCCGGCGGCGCGTGCCGGTTCCCCACCTTCGAGGCGGGCGCCGCGGCGGTCCGGGCGCTCGCGCAGTCCGGCCTGGCGCCGTCGAACTGCCGGCTGGTCGACGCTGTCGAGGCGCTCGTCAACGGGATCGGCGACGGGACGCACGCCGTGCTGCTGGTGGGCTTCGAGTCGGCGGACCACCCCGTCGGCGCGTGGGCGGCCCGTGCCGCCGAGCTGGTCGCCGACCACGGCGGCCGCCCGGACGGGCCGTGGGCCGGCCGGGGACCCGGCGAGCAGGGGGACGGCGGCGGCGCGGGCGGGGGTGGTGGTGCTGGCGGGGGTGGTGGTGCTGGCGGGGGCGGCGACGCCGGCGGGGGCGGCGACGCCGGCGCCGGCTGGCGCAGCGCCTTCATCCGGGCGCCCTACCTGCGTGACGCGCTGGTCCAGCTCGGCGTGCTGTGCGAGACCTTCGAGACGGCGGTGACCTGGGACCGCTGGCCCGCCCTGCACGACGCGGTCGGCCGGGCCGTGCGCGACGCCCTCGACGAGGTGGGCGCCTCGGCCGGCATGCTGACGTGCCGGTTCACCTACGCGTACCCCGACGGCCCGGCGCCGTACTACACGGTGATCGCGCCCGCCCGGCGCGGCTCCGAGCTCGAGCAGTGGGCGACGGTCAAGGCCGCCGCCTCCGACGCCCTGCTGGCAGCAGGCGGGACCATCACCCACCACCACGCCGTCGGCCGCGACCACCGCCCCTGGTACGACCGGCAGCGCCCCGACCTCTTCGCCGCCGCCCTGGCCGCCGCCAAGGACGTGCTCGACCCGGCCGGCGTGCTCAACCCCGGCGTGTTGCTCGACCCCCGCCCCGCCCGGTCGGGGTGAGCCCCGCGGTGCGGGCCGGCAGGCGCGGGTGCTCCGCACGGCGAGCCCGGGGGTGCGGGCCGGCAGGCGCGGGCGCTCCGCACGGCGAGCCCGGGG
>JAJZYI010000062.1 GCA_021798135.1 Actinomycetes bacterium
TCGCCTTCGACGACGCCCACTCCTACGGCTCCACCGGCGCCATGGCCCTCAACCGGCCGATCGCGGCAGCGGTGCCGACCCCGAGCGGCCACGGCTACTGGCTCGTCGGCGCCGACGGCGGCGTCTTCGCCTTCGGTGACGCCCACTACTACGGCTCCACCGGCACGACCACACTCAACCGGCCGATCGTGGCAGCGGCGTCGGCGTAGCGGCCCGGCAAGGCGCCGCGATCCGAAGGCGATCGAGGACGCCCTGTACCGGACGTCGGCGGGCCGGCGGCAGGAGGCCCGGGTCGCCGGCACGATCGGCTTGGTGGCCGGCGATCCGACCCGGTCCGCCCACGGGTGGCCCGAGCAGGTGGTGCGCTCCTGCGACGGGTGGAGCGCACCGGCCCGGCTGGAGGCCAGGGGCGGCCCTGGATGGCCCGACGTCGGACGACCCTGATCAGCCTGCCGCGGAGGGTCCCTCGTGGTAGAGGCGGTCCGCCGGTGCCGGCTCGCCGAGCGAGTGAGCGAGGACCGGGTGATGACGGCAGCGCTCGGGGAAGGCCCCGCGGCACTCGGAGGGGCGGTGGCGAGCTGGGTCCGGATGGTCCCGCCCCCGATGCCGCCAGGCCTGAGCGGCCAGGCACGACGGCGCGCAGGTGACGGTAGGGGATGCGGACACCGGCTCGGAGCTGCGTCGCCAGGGGACTGCCGTCCGCCTCTCGACCCGTCCTCCCGCGGGAATCCTCCCCACCGGCAACGACGTGCAGGACGAGGCCACCCACGAGCGAGCCGGTGCGCCTGCTCGGGCTCCCGCCGGGCAGCGCGGCGACGACGGTGACGTGGACGCGGGCGTGCTGCTGCTCGTCGTCGACGTGATCCTGGCCGGCCGCGTGGTCGTAGCGTTGGGTGCAGCGCGGGGAGGACTCGTGGCTCCCAGACCGGCTCGGCCTTGAGTTCCGGGTTGTTGTCGGGCGCTGCGTGGCCGGTTCCAGGCGTGATGGTGTCGATGATCTGCCGTCACCGAAGTCGTTGCCGTGCCAACGGAAGTGCGGGGCCAGGTCGCCGGGCGCCTTGGTCGAGCGGGACCCGACGATGAACCGCAGCCCGGCGGCGTCGAGCTCGGCCAGGTTGGCGGCCGACACCATGCCGGCGTCGGCGACGACGACCCGGTCGGTGACGCGGTGGCGCTCGGCGAACGAAGCGATGACCGGCAAGGTGGTGTGCGTCTCGGCCTTGTCACCCTCGATGCAGCTGATCTCGAGCGGGAACCCCCGGCGGTCGACGAGGAGGCCGACCAGGATCTGAGGATCGACCCTGCGCTTGTTGGAGCAGCCGACCTTGCGCAGGTCGCCTTCGTGCTCGGCCTCGAAGGATCCGGGCGATCACGAGATCCCGGAACACCCCGTCTTCGACGACGCCGAACCCGAGATCGCCATGCACGCGGGCCGGGGCATCGACCAACACGCTCGAGGAGGCCGACAGCGCGCCAGCCGGGCCGGCGGTGCCAGCCGCCACGGAGGGCTCGGAGAACAGCTCAGGTCCGGTCTGGCCCGCCAACAGCGGCGTCGCCACCGAGACCTTGGGCGCATCGAGGGGGAGGGCGGCCTGGCCAGGCCCGACGAGCCACCGCGCGGCCTGGTCGATCAGCACGCCGAGGTCGACGTCGGTGTGCGCCGAGCCCCGGTGCTTCACGATGCGCTGCCGGCCGTCCCGGTGCTCGGCGATCCCCAGGTCGTCGGCGATCTTGGCGAACGGCTTCTCGTGCAGCCGAGCGAGCTCCACAGCCCGCTGGCGGAACTCCGGCGGATACGGACGTGGCATACGGACATCCTCCCAAGAGACACCTCTCGGCGCCTCACGGTCAGTGTCCGCCAGGCCGGGGGAAGCTCACGAGGGCGCGAACGGACCATCTGCGAGCAAAGTCAGGTCCGAGACCGCTGCATCGACGACACTCGCCTGCGGGCTGCACCGGGTCGAACAGGCGGGCCGCCTCCCGAGCGCGAACTGGGCCAGAAGATCTGCCTGGACCCGCCGTCCCCGCTCGCCGTCGCCCACACCACCGTCCACCCGGACCCCGCCGAATCCGCGCCGCGCGCTCGCCTACCTGCGGCCGCGCCCTCCAAGGCACGACGCAACCTCACCACGGCTGGCCGCCTCATGGCGGTGGACGGGCTCCACGGACAGCTCCGAGGGCTCCTGCTCGGCGAGATCGAACCGCCGATCCCATCTCCTGCGGAACTGGTCACCGCGCTCGACGCCGTCGCCGAGGTCACCGACGACGCTCGGTTCACCCGAGGGCACTTGGCGGCCACGTCCTCGGAGCAGCTCGGACAGCTGCTCGCCGAGCACCCAGGCGGCAGTCGGCACTGATCGGACGGCGAGGTCCATCGGCCGGCCGGCAGCAGCGGCCGCGCCCACCGATGCTGATCGACGGTCCTCGGGGACCGCCGACGCAGCAGCGGCCGCTCGACGCGATCACCTGGGTTCCGCTGGACGCTCCGCGCCCGGAACCGGTCGCAGGCTCGGCCGTGCTGCCGCACCGGACTGGCTTGGCCAGCCGCTCCCGCCCAACGGACGCCCTCCCGTCCGGCTCGACGGCGCAGACCATGCGGTGCAGCCACACCACGGCTCCGGGACCGTCGGGCTGGGTTCCTTCCACGTCGCCATCGCCGCGGCACAATGGGATCACCGGCGCAGGCGGGCGGTTCCCGCCGGGCCGGGCAGCGGCTCCCGCCGGGCAGGCGAGCGGTGCCGGCCGCAGGGCGCCCGGACGAGACCACCGCCCGGGCAGGCGAGCGGTGCCGGCCGCAGGGCGCCCGGACGAGACCACCGCCCGGGCACGCAAGGAGACGGGGATGGCGGCTGTACTGAGGATGACGCACAAGGCGATCGGCGTCGAGGTGCGGCGCGGCACCTACGAGATCATGGTCGACGGTCTGCGTGCCGGATCGGTCGACATGAACGCCACCGTCGAGATACCGGTGGAGCCCGGCCGCCACTCCCTGCAGCTTCGCCATGGCCGGAGCTCCAGCCGGGCCAAGACGTTCGACGCCGTCGACGGCGAGACGGTCGCCTTCCGATGCACCGGGAAGAGTGCCCTCCCGATCTTCCTGGCGTCGTTCGTCTTCCCCGGCCTGGCCCTCACCCTCAGGCGCGAGTAGGTGCGGCCCCTGGACCGACGCGCCGTTCCCCGGTCCGGGAGCCGGGCCTGGCAGCGCCCGCTCAGTCGAACGCCGCCACCACCGCCGCCTCCACCGGCGTGGGCTCCACCAGGGCGAGCCCGGGCTCGGCGCCTGCAGCCTCGGCCGGCAGGTCACCCCGGCCGGCCCGCACCAGCAGGGCGGCGGTGGCGGCCGCGGCCAGCAGCAGCGCGGCGCTGACGGTGAAGCCGAGCGTGTAGCCGTGGATCGGGGCCGCCTGCGCCAGGTCGGGAAGGCGGCGGTGGGACACGACGAAGGCGGCGGTGGCGCTGGCCGCCACGGTGTTGAGCAGGGCGGTGCCCAGCGTGCTGCCCACCTGCTGGGTGGTGTTGACCAGGGCGCTGGCCACCCCGGCGTCGGCCGCGTCGACACCGACCAGTGCGGTCGAGCTCATCGGCACGAAGGTGGTCCCCATGCCGAGCGCTGTCACCAGCTCGGCCGGCAGGACGTGGGCGACGTAGCCGCTGCCGACCTGGAGCTGGGCGAACCAGGCCATCCCGGCGGCGGCCACGAGCAGCCCGACCACCATGAGGGTGCGGGGCCCGACCCGGGGCAGGAGCCGGCTCGACACCGTGGCGCCGGTGATGATGCCCAGCGAGAAGGGCAGGAAGGCGAAGCCGGTCCGCACCGCGGAGTAGTGCAACGTCCCCTGGAAGTAGTAGGTGAGGAACAGGAAGGTGCCGAGCATGGCGCACCCGACCAGCAGCGAGGCGAGGAACGACCCGCCCCGGTTGCGCTCGAGCACCACCCGGACGGGCAGGAGCGGGTTGGCCGAGCGGAGCTCCACCACCACGAACAGGAGGAGGCCGGCGGCAGCAGCGGCCAGCAGCCCGATCGTGACGGGTGCCGCCCAGCCGTCGGTCCCGGCGGTGGTGAAGCCGTAGACGAGCATGAACAGCGCGAGGGTCACGGTGGCGGCCCCGGCCAGGTCGTAGCCACGCCCGCCGCCACCGCGGCTCTCCCCCACCACCCGGCGGGCCGCCACCGCCGTGACCACCGCGATGGGCACGTTGATGAGCAGCGTCCACCGCCACGACGCGAACTGCGTCAGCCCTCCGCCGAGCACCAGGCCGATGGCGGCGCCGCTGCCCGCCACCGCCCCGTACACCCCGAAGGCCCGGGCCCGCTCGCGCGGCTCGGTGAACGTGGTGGTGAGCAGGGAGAGGGCAGACGGCGCCATCACCGCCGCGAAGCCGCCCTGCAGGGCCCGGGCCGCGAACAGCATGCCGGCGCTCTGCGCCAGGCCGCCCAGCGCGGACGTGGCGGCAAAGCCGAGGAGGCCGACGACGAAGGTGCGCCGGCGTCCCAGGTAGTCGGCGATCCGCCCGCCGAGCAGCAGCAGGGTGCCGAACGCCAGGGTGTACGCCGTCATCACCCACTGGCGGTCGGCCACCGAGATGTGCAGCGCCCGCTGGGCCGACGGCAGCGCCACGATGACCACCGACGCGTCGAGCACGATCATGAGCTGCGCCACGGCGATCACCACCAGCGCCCACGTGCGACGGCGCGCGTGGCGAGGGTCGGCGGTGCCCGGGGACGGCCCGGCAGACGTGGGGGTCGTGGTGGTCATGCTCGCCTCCGGGAGAGCCGCCGGGATAAGATGTGGAGCGATGGTTCCGCTTGTTGGGACACTATACGGAACGCTCGCTCCGGTTGTCAACGGATCCTTCACGTGTGGCACACGCGCCGCGCACCGCGGGAAGCGATGAGGGACGCTCCGCCCTCGGCCGGCAACCGCGCCCCGACGGCCGGCAACCGCACCCCGGCCGGCAGCGGCACCCCGGCCGGCAACCACACGGCGACAGGCGGCAGCGGCACCCCGGCGGCCGGCAACCACACGGCGACAGGCGGCAGCGGCACCCCGGCGGCCGGCAACCACACGGCGACAGGCGGCAGCGGCACCCCGGCCGGCAACCACACGGCGACAGGCGGCAGCGGCACCCCGGCGGCCGGCAACCACACGGCGACAGGCGGCAGCGGCACCCCGGCGGCCGGCAACCACACGGCGACAGGCGGCCGGCCGCTGCGCGCCGACGCAGCCCGGAACCGGCAGCGGATCCTGCAGGCCGCCGAGGACGTGTTCGCCCGCGACGGCATCGCCGTCCCCGTCGACGTCGTGGCCGAGCGGGCCGGGGTGGGGATCGGCACCCTGTACCGGCACTTCCCCACCAAGGAGGCGCTGTTCGAGGCGGTGGTGCAGCTCCGCCTCGACGAGCTGCTCGCCGCGGCCGCCATCGAGCCCGGTGGCGACGCCACGGAGGCGTTCTTCTCGTTCCTCGAGAAGATGTGCGAGCAGGTCAGCCTGAAGCACGACCTCTTCGACGCCCTGGCCGAGGCCGGCGTCGACCTGAAGGCCCGGTGCGCCACCCAGGTCGACGCGCTGAAGGAACGGGTCCGGGCCCTGCACGGCCGGGCGGTGGACAGCGGCGGCGTCCGCGGCGACGTCACCACCGACGAGGTGATGGGACTGGTCCTCGGAGCCTGCTCGCAGGCGAGCGCACCGAACGCCGACGGCGACAGCTCCACCCGGCGCATGCTCCGAGTGGTCTGCGACGGGCTGCGCACCGGCCGCTGACAGCGGCCGGGACCAGCCTGGCGATCGGGGCGCGCCGGGGCAGCACGGCGCCCCAGCCCGGCCGGGAGCAGCAGGCGAGCCGGTCCCGCTGGTGAGGACGGCCGGGGCGCAGGAGGACGTTGGACCCTTCCCGGCGGCGACGCTCCTGGTCATGCTCTCTCCATGGCCGCCGGACGGAAGGCCGTCACGCTCGCCGCCATCGCGGCAGGCACCTGCGGATGGCTCCGGCCGCGCCTGCTGACCTGGGGCGCCAGCGGGGACGAGATCGCCCGGACCTACCCCACGGACGACCTCGTCCCCGATCCGGACCCGGCGTTCACCATGGCGACCACGCTCCCGGCGCCACCCGAAGAGGTCTGGCCGTGGCTGGCCCAGATGGGGGGCGATCGGGCCGGCTGGTACAGCTTCGACCGGCTGGACCACTGGGGCGTGCCGAGCGCGGACCGGATCGTGGCGGAGTGGCAGCACCCGGAGGTGGGAGACCGTCTCCAGAACGCCCCCGACGGCCGCAACTGGATGACGGTGGCCGACGTGGTTCCCAACCACGTCCTCGCCCTGCGGACCACCATGGCATTCCCTTCCCGTCGCAGCTTCGACCCATCGGGACCCTTGCCGAGGGTCTACGTGGACGGCGTCTGGACCTTCGACGTGCGGCCGGCTGGTGACGGCCGGAGCCGGCTCGTGGCCCGCATGCGGGGACGGTGCCACCCGAAGCCGCTGCTGCGTCCGTTCCTGCTCGTCGTCGGCGATCCCGTCCACTTCGCCATGCAGCTCCGGCAGTTCCACAACCTGCGCAGGAGGGTCAGCGTGCCCGTGTCGGGTGCGACAGGGGATGCTGACGCTCTCGCCCGCGAACGGCACCTCGCCCTGACCACCTTCAAGCGAGACGGGACACCGGTCTCGACCCCGGTCTGGTGCGCGGAGCGCGGCGGCACGCTGCTCGTGCTGAGCGAGGCGGGCTCGTGGAAGGTGAAGCGGATCCGCCGCGACCCCCACGTCCAGGTCGCGCCCTCGAGCGCCCGGGGCCGCCAGCGTGGCCCGGCCGTCGACGCGGACGCGGCCATCGCCGAGGACACGGCGGAGGTCGAGGCGCTGCTCGCCAGGAAGTACGGCTGGCTTTGGCGGGCGTACCGGGAGTTGACGAGGGCGAACGAGCGCCTCCACCACCGCCCTCCACCGGAGTCCGTCGCGATCGAGATCGGGCTCCGTTGAGGTGGCTCCTGCCCGGCCACCGGGGACCCCTCGAAGGGCCCCGGGCGTCGTCGGCTGCGGCCGCTGCGGGTCTCGGCAGGGCGGCCCGGGGGCACGGCGGCAGCCGAGGCGGGTCTCGGCTCGCAGACGAGCGCGGCGGGGAGGCCCCGGGAAACCCGGCGAGGGCAGGCACCGGACCCGGGCCGCTGGGCGCTTGGAGCGCCTGCCGGCCAGGCAGGAACCAGGACTGCCCTACGTCTGCCGGAGGGACCCGGCGGGGACCGGCATGCCGAGGTGGAAGCCCTGGGCGTACTCGGCGCCGTAGCTGCGCAGCAGCGCCAGCGCCTGGGCCGAGGAGACGTGCTCGGCGATGGCCTGCTTGCCGAGCCCGTGGGCGACGTCGACGATCGCCTTCACGAGGACTTGGTCGCTGGTGCCGCCGGGGAGGGCGGCGACGAAGTCGCCGTCGATCTTGATGAAGTCGACCGGCAGGCGCTTGAGGTAGGAGAACGACCCGAAGCCTGCCCCGAAGTCGTCGAGGGCGGTGCTGCAGCCGAGCCGCTCGAGGTGGCCGACGAACTCGCGAGCGAGGTCGAAATCGGCGATGGCAGCCGTCTCCGTGATCTCGAACATGAGCCGGCGGAGGTCGATGCCGCTGCCCAGCGCACCCTCGAGGGTCTGGAAGAGGCCTTCGTCGGCCATGGACACGCCGGAGACGTTGACGGCGTACCTGTTGTCGGGATTGCTGTCAGCGGCGAGCAGGCGGATGGCTTCGCTGGCCACCCAGCGGTCGACGTCTCGGATGATCCCGAGGCGCTCGGCGGTGTAGACGAACTCGGCGGGAGCGAGCACGTCACCATGCTCGTCGTGCATGCGCAGCAGCAGCTCGTACTGGCGGACGGCACCCGTGGAGATCTCGACGATGGGTTGGGCATAGAGCTCGAAGCGACCGTGCTCCAGGGCGTCGTGCAGCCGTTGGGACCAGCTGAGATGGTTCTGGAAGGCGCCGCTGTCGGCGCCGGCCAGGGCGACGCGGTCACGCCCTTGGCGCTTGGCTGCGTACATGGCCAGGTCGGCGGCCGAGAGCGTGTCCTCGCTGGTGGCACCGCCCAGCGCGGCGACCCCGATGCTCAGGGTGCAGCGCACGGCCTGGCGGTTCAGCACCGTCTTGAAGTCGTGCACCGCCGCCCGCAGGTCTTCGGCCAGGCCGTGAGCCTGAGCCAGGTCGGTGTGGGGCAGGAGCGCGGCGAACTCGTCGCCGCCGAGGCGGGCGAGGATGTCGGTGCTCCGCAGCCGGTCGCGCAGCACGCGGGCGACGCTGCAAATCAGCTCGTCCCCGGCCTTGTGGCCGAGGGTGTCGTTGACGTACTTGAAGTTGTCCAGATCGGCGACCACCAGCGCGGCGGCGTCGGCGAAACGGACCGCGTAGGCGGTGTGCCGAGCGAGCTCCTCGGCGAAGCGCCGCCGGTTGAAGAGACCGGTGAGGGGGTCGTGGTCGGCGAAGAACTGCAGCTCGTGCTCGAAACGCTTGCGTTCGGTGATGTCCCGCGCGATGCGAGCGGCGCCGATGACCGCCCCGGTGTGGTTGCGGATCGGCGACAAGGTGACGGCCACAGCCACACGGCTGCCGTCCTTGCGGACGTCCTCGGTCTCGAGCTGCTCGATGGCACCGTCCTCGAGCACGCGGGCAACGACCTGCGACCGGCCCTCGGCGAGCTCGGGAGCGATCAGCATCTTGACCCGCCGGCCGAGCACCTCCTCGGCCCGGTAGCCGTAGAGGAGCTGCGCCCCGAGGTTCCAGCTGTCGATGCGCCCGTCTGGCAGCACTCCGACCACGGCGTCGCCCGACGATGAGACGATCGCCGCCAAGCGGGCCAGGGCCTCCTCCTCCGCCAGGCGTTCGGTGATGTCTCGCACCGTGCTCGAAACCATGAGCTGCTGGTCCGTCACGAGCGGGCTCAAGGAGACCTCGACGGGGAAGTGGCTCCCGTCTTTCCGGCGTCCGCGGGGCTCGCGCCCCGCGCCCATCGGCCGGGAACGCGGCTCGGCCAGGTACCGGCTGCGGTGGTCCACATGGCGGGCACGCAGCGCCTCGGGCACCAGCTGCTCGATCTGCTGGCCGAGGAGCTCCCCGGGCCCGTAACCGAACAGCTCGTCGGCGCGGCTGTTGGCGAGCACGACCCTGGCCTGGTGATCGACGACCAGCTGGGCGTCGGGCGAGCCCTCCACCAGGTCGCGGAACTGCTCCTCGGCCTGCTTGCGGGCCGTGACGTCGGCGTGCACCGAGATCCACACGGTGCCGAAGTCGGGATGCTCGATCGTCGCCACGTTCGCCGAGCACCACACCGGGGTGCCGTCCTTCTTCCGGTTCTTCACCTCGCCCCGCCACACACCGTCTCGCCGCAGCACCGCCGTGATCTCCTCGGCTGTCTCCTCCGGAGTCTTCTCCGTCGGCGCGTTGACCACCTGGACCGGCTGGCCGACGAGCTCACCGGGCCCGTAGCCGAACAGCTCGTCGAACATCGGGTTGGTGAAGACGATGACACCGTCGTCAGCGCGAACCAGCGCCACCCCCTCCGCCATCGTCTCCGCGATCGCCCCCTGGAACGCCAGCTCGGCTGCCTGGCGCTCGCTCTCGGTGACATCCCGGAGGACGCTCAGCACGAGGTCACCGTCCGAGAGCAGCGTGTGCGAGAGCTCCGCGACACGCCGCTCCCCGTCCTTGCGCCGCAGCTCGCGACGGTACAGGCCCGGGAGGCCGCGTTCGGCCCGCTCGACGGCCGCGTCGCCGCGCTCGTGCTCGGCAACCAGCCCCACCTCGACCGACGTTCGCCCCAGGAGCTCGGCCCGCTGGAAGCCCGTCATGTCGCAGAACGAGTCGCTGACGTCGAGGAACCGCCGCGTGGCCCGGTCCGACAGCGTGATCCCGTCGAACGACCGGGCCAGCAGGGCCTTGAACATCCCCCGGTAGTCCGGCCTGGCCTCGGCTGCCGGCACGGGACCCTCGACCACGATGCCCACATGCTTCGCGTGCCGCCGTGCCGCACGCCATCGAGCTCGGCGCATGACCATCAGCCGAGCGGGCCCGTCCGACGCCCCGTCAGCGAGCACACGAACGCCATGGCGCCAGTGTCGGTCTCCACGCCGCCGCCGAGAAAGGGACGAAAGGCCCCACACCTGCCTCCGGGGCGCCCGGCACCAGCCCCGGGCGCGAGGGTGGTTGATTGCTCACCGACCGCGCTCGGCGAGCACGAGAGACACGTGCGGAGCGGTCGCCACGGGGCACCGTCGCCCCCTGAGCACCGCTCCGGAGTTGCGCACGGCGCCACCGCTCGACCCCACGACCAGGCCGCCCGGAGCCGCCACACGGGCCCGGTCGGCGGACGGGACACGGCAGTTCGCAGGCGGCTGCCGGCGGGAGGGGGCGGTGAGGCGGTCCGCGCTCGCCGCGCTCGTCCTCGCCGCCGGCCTCGACCCGGCGCTCAAGTCGGTGCGCTTCGCCTCGAGCGGTCGTCGCCAACGCCGCGAGCGCGACCAGCGCGACCAGCGCGACCAGGCAGCACTGCACCTGCCTCGCGCCGACGCCAGCGCCGGTGCCGGCGAGGACGCACCCGCCGTCCTCGAGCCGAAGCGGGCTGAGCGGTCGCACCCGCCAGGGCCGTGCTGTTGCCGCCACATGTCTGCGGCACACCACTCAGCGTCGCCGAGGCGGGGCCGGAAGCGTGGGGTGAGCGGGCCCGTCAGTCTTTCGGCCCTAGACCCGTGCCCTCGCACCACGAACGATGGCCAGGTGTAGGCAGTGAGGCGTTGACGAACGGAGGCGGAGGCCGGCCGACGACGGCCCAGGGGCTGTCTGTCGGGGCCGGGCTCGCCGGTGCCGGGTCAGGTCAGGTCAGGTCAGGTCAGGTCAGGTCAGGTCAGGTCAGGTCAGGTCAGGTCAGGTCAGGTCAGGAGGAGCGTGACCGAGGACCATTCACGGATCGGGCGGATCTTCAGCCGGGTCGTGGTGCCACGCGCGCTCGACGCCGTCGACCCCGACTCCGTGATCGAACGGGTCGACGTCGGCCATGTCGTCGACCGCATCGACGTGGACGGGGTCGTCGCCCGCATCGACGTCGAGGCGCTGCTCGACCGCGTCGACCCCAACCGCTTGTTGGACCGGGTCGACGCCGACCGGCTGCTGGAGCGCGTCGACGTCGACGCGCTGCTCGACCGCGTCGACCCCAACCGCTTGTTGGACCGGGTCGACGCCGACCGGCTCATCCGCAGGGTCGACCTGAACGACGTGCTGGGCCGTGTGGACCCCGGTCCGGTCCTGGCCCGGATCGACGTGGCCGCCCTCGTCCACCGGGCCGGGATCGACGCCATCGTGGCCGAGGCCACCACCGGCATAGTGACCCGGACCATCGACCTGTTCCGGCGCCAGCTGGTCGGCATCGACGTCGTGGTGTGGGAGGTGGTCGACCGGCTGCTCGGCCGGGGCAGGCTGAGGGCGCCGCCAAAGGAGGTCGGCTACTCGGGCCGACCGGCCGGGCTCGTGTCGCGACTGGTCGCGTTCGCCCTGGACTGGCTGTTCGTCACCGCCTCGTTCACCGTGATCGCCTACCTGGGCCGGGCCTTGGTGCAGCTGCTGACCGGCCATGTCGTCAGGGTGACGTCGGGCCAAGGCGTGTGGTGGGCGGCCGCCATCCTCGGATGGTGGTTCGCCTACCTGTGGCTGGGCTACGAGATCGCCGGCAGGACACCCGGGAAGGATCTCGTCGGCCTGCGCGTCATGGCGCTGGGAGGGAAGCCCATCAGGCCCTGGGCGGCAGTGCGGCGGATCGTACTGCTCCCTCTGGTCTTCGTGTTCGGCCTCGGCGCCGTCCCGGCGGTGCTCCGGCACGACCGCAGGGCCCTCCACGACCTGGGCAGTGGTTCCTGCGAGGTCATCGACTGGGGCGGGCGCTCGGCGCGCCTGCCCTCCGCGCTGCAGGACTGGCTCGACCGCCACCGGGCCGGTCCGACCACCCCTGCTCCCCTGGTTCCATCCGGCGCCCCCGGGGCGGAAGCGACGCCGAGAGCACCGCCCGCGCGGCCCGGCGGAGCGCCACCGCCATGAGGCAGTGCGTCGCGGGCGCCACGGGGCACAATCGCGCCATGACCACCTCTTCGGAGCCTCGCACCGCGGACACCTTCCACCCGACCCCCGGGCACCCGAGGCCACCGCGGGAGCCAGGTCTGGGGGCAGCAGCCACCAGCTCGCAGGCGGCTGCCGGCGGGAGGGGGCGGTGAGGCGGTCCGCGCTCGCCGCGCTCGTCCCCGCCGCCGCGCTCGGCGCGGTCGGCGCCTACGACCGCCTGCAGCGCCGCCACGCCATCTGGCGGAACTTCCCCGTCATCGGCCACGGCCGCAACCTGGTCGAGCTCGTCGGCCCGGAGATGCGCCAGTACTGGTTCGCACGGGACAACGAGGAGCGGCCGTTCAACCGGGACCAGCGCAGCTGGGTGTACCGGGCCGCCAAGGAGGAGAACGCCTACTTCGGCTTCGGCAGCGACGAGGACCTCGAGGCCAGCCCCAACTGGCTGATCGTCAAGCACGCCGCCTTCCCCCTGCCGGCGGTGCCCCGTGGCGAGAGCCGCCTGCCGGGCGCCAAGGTCCTCGGCGGCCCCCGGGGGCGGGCGCGGGCCTTCCGACCGGCGTCGGTCGTGAACGCCTCCGCCATGAGCTACGGGTCGCTGTCGGGCCCGGCCGTCGAGGCGATCAACCGCGGCGCGGCCGTCGCCGGCTGCTGGCAGAACACGGGCGAAGGCGGCCTCGCCGACCACCACCGCCACGGCGGCGACCTGGTGTACCAGATCGGCACCGGCTACTTCGGCTGCCGGGACCGCGACGGCCGCTTCGACCTGGCACGGCTCGTCGACCTGGTCGGCAGCGCGCCGGTGCGCGCCATCGAGGTCAAGCTGTCCCAGGGGGCCAAGCCGGGCCTCGGCGGCGTGCTGCCCGCCGCGAAGGTCACCGCCGAGATCGCCGCGATGCGAGGGGTGGAACCGGGCCGGGAC
>JAJZYI010000063.1 GCA_021798135.1 Actinomycetes bacterium
CGGCGACGACCTGGAGCGCCTCCTCGCCGAGGAGGAGGAGATCGAGCGCCGCACCCGCAGCGAGCACCACGAGGCGCCGCACTTCCGCAAGGAGTCCGACTGACATGCTGATGCCCCGCAAGGTCAAGCACCGCAAGCAGCAGCGCGGCCGGCTGACCGGGTCGGCCAAGGGCGGCACCGCCGTCAGCTTCGGCGACTACGGCATCCAGGCGCTCGAGCCCGGCTGGCTGACCGCCCGGCAGATCGAGGCGGCCCGTATCGCCATGACCCGCCACGTCCGCCGTGGCGGCAAGGTGTGGATCCGCGTCTTCCCCGACAAGCCGGTCACCCAGAAGCCGGCGGAGACCCGCATGGGGTCGGGCAAGGGCAACCCCGAGCACTGGGTCGCCGTGGTCCGGCCAGGCAGGGTCCTGTTCGAGCTGGCCGGCGTCGACCCCGAGCTGGCGCGCGCCGCCATGGAGCGCGCCATCCAGAAGCTGCCGTTCAAGGCCCGGTTCGTGGTGCGCCCCGGCTCCCACGGCACGGCCGAGGTGGAGGTGTAGCGGTGCCCGGCGCTGCAGAACTGCGCGAGCTCGACGACGACGAGCTCGAGAACCGGCTGGCCGAGTACCGGCGCGAGCTGCTCAACCTCCGGTTCCAGCTGGCCACCGGCCAGCTCGACAACATCGCCCGCATCCCCCAGGTCAAGCGTGACGTGGCCCGGGTGCTGACCGTGCTGAGGGAGCGGGACATCGACGTGGTGGCGGCCGACCTGGCCGCCGCCGAGCGTGCCCCGGCCCTGCGCGAGGAGGCCCGGCGCCGAGCCGAGGAGGCCGCCGAGGCGAGGGCTGCGGCCGAGGCCGAGGAGGCCGAGGCGGCGGGCGAGGACACCGGCGACGAGGACGACGGCGAGGAGGAGGACCAGTGATGGCCGAGGAGCAGGCCGGCGCCGGCGGCGCCCGCCCGCAGCGCAAGGTCCGCGAGGGCAGGGTGGTGTCCGACGCCATGCAGTCCACCGTGGTCGTTGCCGTCGTGGAGCGCGTCCGGCACCCCCGCTACGGCAAGACCGTGCAGCGGACCACCAAGCTGTACGCCGACGACCAGCTGCAGGCCCGGGTCGGGGACCGCGTCCGCGTGACCGAGACCCGCCCGCTGTCCAAGCTGAAGCGCTGGCGGGTGACCGAGGTGCTGGAGCGGGCCCGATGATCCAGCAGGAGTCGAGGCTGCGGGTGGCGGACAACTCCGGCGCCCGCGAGGTGCTGTGCATCAAGATCCTGGGCGGTTCGCGCCGGCGCTACGCCAGCATCGGCGACGTCTTCGTGGCCACGGTCAAGGACGCCATCCCCGGCGCGGCGGTGAAGAAGGGCGACGTCGTGAAGTGCGTCGTCGTGCGCACCACCAAGGAGAAGCGGCGCCCCGACGGCAGCTACATCCGCTTCGACGAGAACGCCGCCGTGCTCATCAACGAGCAGCAGCAGCCGCGCGGCACGCGCATCTTCGGCCCGGTGGGCCGCGAGCTGCGTGACCGGCGCTTCATGCGCATCGTGTCGCTCGCCCCGGAGGTGCTGTGATGCGGATCCGCAAGGGAGACACCGTCGAGGTGCTGTCGGGGAAGCAGCGGGGCCGGCGCGGCCAGGTGATGGTCGCCGACCCGTCGCGGCGCACCGTGATCGTCGACGGGGCCAACATGGTCAAGCGCCACACCAAGCCCACCGGCGCCACCATGCAGGGAGGGATCATCGACAAGGACATGCCGCTGCCCGTGAGCGTGGTGGCCATCGTCTGCCCCGCCTGCGGGCCCACCCGCATCGGCATGAGCATCGACGAGGCCGGGCGCAAGGTCAGGGTGTGCCGCAAGTGCGGAGGGGACCTGTGAGCGCGACGACCGTCACCCGTCCCCGGCTGAAGCAGCGCTACGACGCGGAGATCCGTGACCGGCTCCGGCAGGAGCTGCAGCTGGCCAACGTCATGCAGGTGCCGCGGCTGGAGAAGATCGTCGTCAACATGGGCGTCGGCCGCGCCACCCAGGCCCCGTCGGCCATCGAGGGCGCCGTGCGCGACCTGCAGACCATCACCGGGCAGAAGCCGGTGGTCACCCGGGCCCGCCGCTCGATCGCCGGCTTCAAGCTCCGCGAGGGCATGGCCATCGGCGCCAAGGTGACCATGCGCGGCGACCGGGCCTGGGAGTTCCTCGACCGGCTGGTGGCCCTGGCCATCCCCAGGATCCGGGACTTCCGCGGCCTGCCGGCCCGCTCGTTCGACGGGCGCGGCAACTACACGTTCGGCGTGACCGAGCAGCTCATCTTCCCGGAGGTCGACTACGACAGCGTCGACGCCCCCCGGGGGATGGACATCACCATCTGCACCACTGCACGCACCGACGAGGAGGGCCGGGCCTTTCTGCGTGCGTTCGGCTTTCCGTTCAGGCAGGAGGGCGCGTGACGCCATGGCCAAGAAGGCACTGATCCAGAAGCAGCAGCGCACCCCGAAGTTCAAGGTGCGCGGCTACACGCGGTGCCGGCGCTGCGGCCGGCCCCACTCGGTGTACCGGAAGTTCGGCCTCTGCCGGATCTGCCTGCGGGTCATGGTGCACGCCGGGGAGATCCCCGGCGTCACCAAGGCGAGCTGGTGAGGGGAGGGCAGCCACGATGACCATGACCGACCCCATCGCCGACATGCTCACCCGCATCCGCAACGCCAACACCGCCATGCACGACACGGTGCGGATGCCGAGCTCCAAGCTGAAGGAGTCCCTCGCCGACATCCTCACCCGCGAGGGCTACATCGACGGTTTCGACGTGCGGCCCGCCGACGCCGGCCCGGGCTCCGTGCTCGAGATCCGCATGAAGTACGCCACCGACCGCTCGCGGACCATCGCCGGCCTGCGCCGCGTGTCCAAGCCGGGCCTGCGCATCTACGCCCGTGCCGACCGGATGCCGCGCGTCCTGGGCGGCATGGGGGTGGCCGTGGTGTCCACCAGCCACGGGCTCATGACCGACCGCGAAGCGCGGCAGCGCCGCGTCGGCGGGGAGGTGCTCTGCTATGTCTGGTGACAGTCGGGTGGCAAGCACCCGACGGCTGGCGCCGGCGTGCCGGCTGGCGCCGGGACGCCGCCCGTCGTCGGCCGGTGGTGACAGTCGGGTGGCAAGCACCCGACGGCTGGCGCCGGCGTGCCGGCTGGCGCCGGGACGCCGCCCGTCGTCGGCCCGAGCCGGCAGCCGGGCGGCAAGCGGCCGCAGCCAGGAGGTGTGCTGATGTCGCGCATCGGGCGCGCGCCCATTCCCGTCCCCGACCAGGTGACCGTCGCCGTGGACGGCGCCCAGGTGACCGTGACCGGGCCCCAGGGCAGCCTGTCGCGCCAGGTCCCCGACCCGATCACCGTGCGCCAGGACGGCGCCACGGTGGTGGTCGAGCGGCCCGACGACGAGCGGCGCAGCCGGTCGCTGCACGGCCTGACGCGCTCGCTGGTCGCCAACATGGTGGCCGGCGTGACGCAGGGCTTCACCAAGGAGCTCGAGATCGTGGGCGTGGGCTACCGCGCCACGGCCAAGGGCGCGGACGCGCTCGAGCTGGCGCTCGGCTTCTCGCACCCGGTGAACGTGCAGGCGCCCGCCGGGGTGAGCTTCGAGGTCCCGACACCCACCCGCATCGTGGTGAAGGGCATCGACAAGGAGAAGGTGGGCCAGGTGGCCGCCGACATCCGCAAGATCCGCAAGCCCGAGCCGTACAAGGGCAAGGGCGTGCGCTACGCCGGCGAGCGCGTGCTGCGCAAGGCTGGCAAGGCGGCGAAGTGACATGACCCTCTCGGCACAGCACAAGCGACGGCTGCGGATCCAGCGCCACACCCGGGTCCGCAAGAAGGTGGTGGGGACGGCCGAGCGGCCGCGCCTCGCGGTGTTCCGCTCGGCCCGCCACATCACCGCCCAGGTCATCGACGACAGCACCGGCCGCACCGTGGCCTCGGCGGGCACGGTGGAGCGCGACCTGCGCTCCTCGCCGGGCGGCACCGTCGCCGCGGCGGCGGTCGTCGGCCGGCTGGTGGCCGAGCGCGCCCGCGCCGCCGGGGTGACGCGGGTGGTGTTCGACCGTGGCGGCAACCGCTACCACGGGCGGGTGGCCGCGCTGGCCGACGCCGCCCGCGATGCAGGACTGGAGCTCTGACATGCTCGACGGACAGTTCGAGGAGCGCACCATCCGGGTCAACCGGGTGGCGAAGGTGGTGAAGGGCGGACGCCGCTTCTCCTTCACGGCGCTCATGGTGGTCGGCGACGGCGACGGCCGCGTCGGCCTCGGCTACGGCAAGGCGAAGGAGGCCGGGCTCGCCGTCCAGAAGGGCATCGAGGAGGCGCGCAAGACCATGTTCTCCGTGCCGCTCGCCGGCAGCACCATCACCCACCCCGTGATCGGGGAGGCCGGGGCGGGCCGGGTACTGCTGAAGCCCGCCGCCCCCGGCACCGGGGTGATCGCCGGCGGCGCGGCGCGGGCCATCCTGGAGCTCGCCGGCATCCACGACGTGCTGTGCAAGTCGCTCGGCTCGTCCAACGGCATCAACGTGGCCCACGCCACCATCGCCGGCCTGCGCGCCCTCAAGCGGCCCGAGGACGTCGCCCGGCTGCGCGGCAAGCCGGCCGACGAGGTCGTGCCCCGCGGCGTCCTGCGGGCGTACCGCGAGCGCCAGCGGGCCGCTGACCTCTTCCAGGAGGTGAGGGCGTGAGCGCGCTGCGCGTGACCCAGGTCCGCTCGGCCATCGGCACCAAGCCCAAGCACCGGGCCACCCTGCGGGCGCTCGGCCTGCGCGGGCTGGGCCGCACCCGGGTGCTCCCCGACCGCCCCGAGATCCGCGGCATGCTCGCCCGGGTCCCGCACCTGGTGACCACGGTCGAGGCCGACGACAGCGAGCTGCAGGGCCCCCGGCGCCGCAGCCGGGCTGCCGGTGCCGGTGGCACCGCCCAGGAGGACGCACGATGAAGCTGCACGACCTGCGGGCCCCCGCCGGGTCCAACCGCAGCCGGCGCCGGGTGGCGCGCGGCATCGGCGGCAAGGGCGGCAAGACCGCCGGCCGGGGCACGAAGGGCCAGGGCGCCCGCGACACGATCAAGCCGGGCTTCGAGGGCGGCCAGCTCCCCCTCACCCAGCGGGTGCCCAAGCTGAAGGGCTTCCACAACCCGTTCCGGGTCGCCTACGCCGTGGTGAACCTCGACACGCTCGACGGCGTGGAGGGCGACGAGGCGACGCCGCAGAGCCTGGCCGCGGCCGGCCTGGTCCGTGACGGGGCCCTGGTCAAGGTCCTCGGCCGCGGCGAGCTGCACCGCGCGCTGCGCGTGCGGGCCCACGGCTTCTCCGCCTCGGCGCGCCAGGCCATCGAGGCCGCCGGGGGCTCGGTCGAGGTCGTGCCGCTGCCCTTCGGCCACGGCCGCCCGCCGGCCCGCGGCAACGCCCTGACCAACCGGTAGCCGGCCCGCCGGCACGCGGCCGGCAGGGCCCTCGCCGGGGGCGGCCAGCAGCGCCCCGCAGGCAGGCCCAGCAGCGCCCCGCAGGCAGGGCGCCCACCGGCGCCAGGCAGGCAGGGCGCCCACCGGGCGGGCCGTCCACCGGGCGGCCGCCCTACCGATACGAACCGCCGCGAACCGGTAACCTCGTCGTCCTGGTCCGTCACCACCCGCACGGGGGCGACGGGCGGCGAGGCCCGGGACCCGGCCCCGCCGGCCGCCATCGCGGGTCCCGGCAGTCACGACGAGGGGAGGAGACCGGTGCTCTCGAGCTTGCGCAACATCTTCAAGGTCCCCGACCTGCGCAACAAGGTGCTGTTCACCTTGCTGATCATCGCCCTGTACCAGATCGGGACGAACGTGATCGTCCCCTACATCGACTTCGCCAAGGTCCAGCTGCTCGAGCAGCAGGCGAAGTCGGCGGGCATCCTGGGCTACCTCAACCTCTTCTCCGGCGGCGGCCTGCTGCGGATGGCGGTGTTCGGGCTGGGGATCATGCCCTACATCACCAGCTCGATCATCATCCAGCTGCTGACCACCGTCATCCCCAAGCTCGAGGAGTGGCGCGACCAGGGCGCCGTGGGGCAGAAGAAGATCACCCAGACGACCCGGTACCTGACCGTGGTCCTGGCCGTGCTGCAGGCGTCGGGGCTGGTCTACGTGTTCCACACCGGTGCCAGCAGCCTGCTCGGCGGCAGCGTCAACGACCTGATCAACAACTTCACCATCTGGAAGGCCGCCTTCATCGTCCTCACGCTGACCGCCGGCACCGCCTTCGTCATGTGGCTGGCCGAGCTCATCACCCAGCGCGGCGTGGGCAACGGCATGTCGATCCTCATCTTCGCCAACGTCGTCGCGGGCATCCCCGCCGGCGGTGCCGGCGTCCTGTCGGAGGGCGGCAAGATCGAGTTCACCGTGCTCCTGGTGCTGACGATCGTGCTGCTGGTCTGGGTGGTCTTCATGGAGCAGGGGCAGCGCCGGATCCCCGTCACCTTCGCCAAGCGGGTCGTGGGCCGCCGCACGTTCGGCGGCGCCTCCACCTACATCCCGCTCAAGGTGAACCAGTCCGGGGTGATCCCGATCATCTTCGCCAGCTCGCTGCTGTACATCCCGGTGCTGCTGTCCAACCTGCTGCCGTACGCCGGGTTCCGGACCTTCGTGAACGCCCACATCCAGCCGACCAGCTACCTCTACGTCGTCGTGTACGGCGTCCTCATCTTCCTGTTCACGTTCTTCTACGTGTACGTGGCCTTCGACCCGCACCAGCAGGCCGACACCATCCGCAAGCAGGGCGGCTACATCCCGGGCATCCGGCCCGGCCCGCCGACGGAGCGGTACCTGTCGCGGATCCTCAACCGCATCACCGTCCCCGGCGGCCTCTACCTGGCCGTCGTGGCCGTGGCGCCAGGCCTGCTCATGGCCGCGTGGCACCTCAACGCCTACCCGTACTACGGCACGACGCTGCTGATCGCCGTGGGTGTCACGCTCGAGACCATGAAGCAGATCGACAGCCAGCTGATGATGCGCAACTACGAGGGCTTCCTGAAGTAGACGGATCGTGGTACCCGGAGCGAGGCTCGTCGTCCTCGGCAAGCAAGGAGCAGGCAAGGGAACGCAGTGCGTGCGCCTGTCGCACCACTACGTGGTGCCCCACGTGTCCACCGGCGACATGCTGCGGGCCGCCGTGAAGTCCGGGACGCCGCTCGGGCAGAAGGCCCGCGAGATCATGGACCGCGGCGAGCTCCTCGGCGACGACCTCATCATGGAGATGGTGGCCGAGCGCATCGCCGAGCCCGACGCCCGGGCCCGGGGCTTCATCCTCGACGGCTGCCCCCGCACCACCCAGCAGGCGGAGGCGCTCGCCGCCCTGCTGCACCCGGGCGACATCGACCTGGCCGTCGACATCGACGTGCCCACCAAGCAGGTCCTGCGGCGCCTGGCCGACCGACGCGTCTGCAGCGACTGCGGGGCGAACTACTCGCTGAGCGCGCCTCCCAAGGTCAACTGGACCTGCGACATCTGCGGGGGCGAGGTCGTCCAGCGCGAGGACGACACCGAGGCCGCCATCACCCGCCGCCTCGACCTCTACGAGCGGCAGACGGCGCCGCTCATCGACTGGTACAGCGAGCGCGGGCAGCTGGCGCGCGTGAACGGCGTCGGCACCGCGGACGCCGTGCTCAACCGGATCATCCGGGCCATCGAGGAGCGGCGCGCCGGCCGGCCCGGCACCAGGAGGAGGCGTCGGTGAGCACGACGAGGTGCCGGTGAGGCGAAGCACCAGCGAGATCGACAAGATGCGCCGGGCGGGACGGGTGGTGGCCGAGATGCACCAGGCCACCCGCGCCGCCGTGCGCCCGGGCGTCACGACCGCCCAGCTCGACGCCGTCGCCCGCCGGGTGCTCGAGCGCCGCGGCGCCCGGTCGAACTTCCTCGGCTACCACGGCTTCCCCGCCGTCATCTGCACGTCGCCCAACGACATGATCGTGCACGGCATCCCCTCCGACGCCGTGGTCCTGCACGAGGGCGACATCATCTCCATCGACTGCGGGGCGATCATCGAGGGGTACCACGGCGACGCCGCCTTCACCATGGGGGTCGGGGAGGTCGACGCCGAGTCGCGCCGGCTGATGGAGGTCACCGAGGCGAGCCTGTGGGCGGGCATCGAGCAGCTCACGGCCGGCAACCGGCTCCACGAGGTCGGGCGGGCCGTGCAGCAGGTGGCCGAGGCGGCGGGGTTCAGCGTGGTCAGGGAGTACGTGGGCCACGCCATCGGCACCAAGATGCACGAGGACCCGCAGGTCCCCAACTACTGGCCCGGCACCCCCGGCCCCCTGCTCAAGGCGGGCATGGTGTTCGCGGTGGAGCCGATGGTGAACGCCGGCGGGCCGGGGACCCGGGTCCTCGACGACGGCTGGGGCGTCGTCACCGCCGACGGCCGGCGCTCGGCGCACTTCGAGCACACGATCGCCGTCACCGACGACGGGCCGGAGGTGCTGACGCTGCCCTGAAGTCCCGACGCTGCCCTGAAGTGCCGACGCCGCCACGAGGTGCCGACGCCGCCCTGAGGCCGCCGACGGCCCTCGACGGCCCCGCCCTGGCCAGGGGTCGCGGGATCCGCTATGCTGGTGGATCGGCTCGCCGGGCCGGGGTCGCGCCCGGACCGGCCCGCACCGGGGAGCCCCGGGCGGGCGGCGGGCCACCAGACGGTACCCGGTCGGCACGCCGCGTGCGCGGAGCGTCGCGGCGACCGGGCCCACGACGAGGAGGAGTCACCTGCCCAAGCCCAAGGAGGACGCCATCGTGCTCGAGGGGACGGTCATCGAGCCGCTCCCCAACGCGATGTTCCGCGTCGAGCTCGAGAACGGCCACAAGGTGCTCGCCCACAGCTCGGGGAAGATGCGGATGCACCGGATCCGCATCCTGCCCGGCGACCGGGTGCAGGTGGAGATCACGCCGTACGACCTCTCGCGGGGTCGCATCACCTACCGCTACAAGTAGCCCGGGGCAGCGCTGCCCCGGGCCGGGCCCGCCACCGGGCCCGGCCGACGACACCACGACCCACACCCAGGACACGACGATGAAGGTTCGACCGAGCGTCAAGGCGATCTGCGAGAAGTGCAAGGTGATCCGGCGCCACGGCCGGGTCATGGTCATCTGCGACAACCCCCGCCACAAGCAGCGCCAGGGCTGAGGGCCGGGACGGAGAGGGAAGGACCCATGGCACGCATCGCCGGCGTCGACATCCCCCGCGAGAAGCGGCTGGAGGTGTCGCTCACCTACATCTACGGCATCGGCCGGACCCAGGCCCAGCGCATCTGCGAGGAGACGGGCACCAGCCCGGACACCCGGGTGCGCGACCTGACCGACGAGGAGGTCGCCCGTCTGCGCGCCGCCATCGACGCCTCGCTCAAGGTCGAGGGCGACCTGCGCCGGGACGTGGCGCAGGACATCCGGCGGAAGATGGAGATCGGCTGCTACCAGGGGCTGCGCCACCGCCGCGGGCTGCCCGTCCACGGCCAGCGCACCCACACCAACGCCCGTACCCGCAAGGGACCGAAGAAGACGGTCGCCGGGAAGAAGAAGGTCCGCAAGCACTGATGGCCAAGCAGCAGAAGTCCTCGTCCGGGGGCACCCGCCGCCCCCGCCGCCGCGAGCGGAAGAACGTCGCCTACGGCGTCGTCCACATCAAGAGCTCGTTCAACAACACGATCGTCTGCATCTCCGACCAGGAGGGCAACGTCCTGTCCTGGGCCTCCGCCGGCAACGTGGGGTTCAAGGGGTCCCGCAAGTCGACGCCGTTCGCCGCGCAGCTCGCCGCGGAGCAGGCGGCCCGCCGCGCCATGGAGCACGGCGTCCGCAAGGTCGACGTGCTGGTCCGCGGGCCGGGCTCGGGCCGCGAGACCGCCATCCGGTCCATCGCCGCCACCGGCATCGAGGTGGCCGGCATCAAGGACGTCACCCCCATCCCCCACAACGGCTGCCGCCCGAAGAAGCGGCGGCGGGTGTGAGCAGGCAGTAGAGGAGCCGACCAACCGCCATGGCCCGATACACCGGACCCGTCTGCCGGCTCTGCCGGCGGGAGCGCACCAAGCTCTTCCTGAAGGGCGAGCGCTGCTACTCCATGAAGTGCCCCGTCTCCGACCAGGTCACGGACCGTCACAGCCGCGCCTACCCGCCCGGCGAGCACGGCCGGGACCGGATGCGCCAGGGCTCGGAGTACCTGTCGCAGCTCCGGGAGAAGCAGAAGGCACGGCGCATCTACGGGCTGCTGGAGCGCCAGTTCCGCAACCTGTACGCCGAGGCCAACCGGCAGCCCGGGATCACCGGTGAGAACCTGCTGCGCCTGCTCGAGCTGCGCCTCGACAACGTGGTGTTCCGCTCCGTGTGGGGCGCCAGCCGCAGCCAGGCCCGCCAGCTGGTGCGCCACGGCCACGTCCAGGTGAACGGCAGGCGCGTCACCATCCCGAGCTACCGGGTGCGCGTCAACGACGTCGTCGCCATGGTGCCCTCGTCGCGCGAGATGTACGTGGTCCGCCGCAACCTCGACACCGTCGACCGCCAGCTGCCGCCGTGGCTGCAGGCGGGCGGCGAGCGGACCCAGGTCACCGTGGCGGACCTGCCCAAGCGCGAGCACATCGACGAGCCCGTGCGCGAGCAGCTGATCGTCGAGCTCTACTCGAAGTAGCCGCACGCCGGCGCCGGCCCGACCGCCGGGCGCCCGGACCACTGCCGCCCGCCGAAGCGGAGCCACACCGCGAACCCACAGCAGGAGCCCCAGGCAATGCTCATCATCCAGCGACCCACCGTCGAAGCGCTCGAGGAGGAGGAACCCCACCGCCAGCGCTTCGCCATCAGCCCCCTCGAGCCCGGGTTCGGCCACACGCTCGGCAACTCCCTGCGGCGGACCCTGCTGTCGTCGATCCCCGGCGCGGCCGTCACCCAGGTGCGCTTCGACGACGCCCTCCACGAGTTCACCACCCTGCCGGGGGTGAAGGAGGACGTCACCGACCTGCTGCTCAACCTGAAGGACCTGGTCCTCAAGTCCGAGTCGGACGAGCCGGTGGTGCTGCGCTGCGACGTCCGCGGGCCGGCCGAGGTCACCGGAGCCGACCTGCAGGGCAGCGCCGACGTGGAGGTGCTCAACCCGGAGCTGCACCTGGCGACGCTCAACGCCAAGGGTCGCCTGGCCATGGACGTGACCGTCGAGCGCGGCCGGGGCTATGCGTCGGCCGACCGCAACAAGCGCGGCAGCACGATCGGGGTGATCCCCCTCGACTCCATCTTCTCCCCGGTCCGCCGCGTCGCCTTCAGCATCGAGCCCGTCCGGGTGGAGCAGTCGACGGACTTCGACCGCCTGGTCCTCGACATCGAGACCGACGGCTCCCTCACGCCACGCGAGGCGCTGGCGTCGGCCGGCGACACGCTTCGCTCCCTGGTCGGCCTGGTGGCCGACCTGGAGGAGGCGCCCCAGGGCCTGGAGCTCGGCGAGGTCAGCAGCACGGCCAGCGGCTCGCCCGACCTGGACCTGCCCATCGAGGACCTCGACCTGTCGGAGCGCCCCCGCAACTGCCTCAAGCGGGCCCAGGTCAACACCATCGGCGAGCTGGTCCAGCGCACGGCCGACGACCTGCTCACCATCACGAACTTCGGCCAGAAGTCGCTCGACGAGGTCACGCAGCGCCTCGACGAGCGCGGCCTCTCCCTTCGGGTCAAGGACTGAGGAGCCGGGCATGCAAGGCACCCCCAAGCGCGGCCGCCGGCTCGGCGGCGACGCCGCCCACCAGAAGGCGATGCTCGGCAACCTGGTCGCCTCCCTGGTCGCCGCCGGGCACGTCGAGACCACGCTCACCAAGGCGAAGCTCCTGCGGCCGGTGGCCGAGAAGTGCATCACCGCCGCCAAGAAGGGCGGGGTCCACCGCCAGCGCCAGGTCGTCGCCCTCATCCGCGACAAGGACATGGCGTCCGTGCTGTTCAACGAGATCGGCCCGCGCTACGCGGACCGTCCCGGCGGCTACACGCGCATCCTGAAGCTCCCGCCGCGCCTCGGCGACAACGCCCCCATGGCCCGCATCGAGCTCATCCGGGATTGACGCTCTTCGGCCCCGACGCCGGGGAGCCGTCGGGGGCCGGAACCGGACCGGGCGCCGACGTGCCGGCGCCCCGGCGTCGGTCGCGGCCAGCGGGCCGCGCGCGGCGCGACGGCGGGCCGGCCGCCGAGCCCGAGCGGACGGCCGAGCCCGAACGGACGGACCGGACCGAGCCCGAGCGGACCGTCCGCCTGCGGCTGGACGTGGCCTACGACGGCAGCGACTTCCACGGCTTCGCCGTGCAGCACGGCCAGCGGACGGTGGCCGGCGTGCTGGCCGAGGCCATCGCCACCGTGGTGCGCCACCCGGTCGCCCTCACCTGCGCCGGGCGCACCGACGCCGGCGTCCACGCGCAGGGGCAGGTCGTCCACGTCGACGTCGACGAGGCGGCGGTGGCGGGGGACGGGGCGCTGGCGCGGCTGGTGCGATCCGTCGGCGCCATGGTCGGCCCCGAGGTGGCCGTGCGCGGCGCGGCGCTCGCCGAGCCCGCCTTCGACGCGCGCCGGCAGGCCACGGCGCGCCACTACCGGTACCTGGTGCACCAGGCCGACGTGGCCGACCCGCTGCTGCGCACGCTGGTGTGGACGGTGCCCGGCCCGCTCGACCTCCGGGCCATGGCCGCCGGGGCCGACGCCCTGCTCGGCGAGCACGACTTCCGGGCCTTCTGCCGCCGCCCACCCGACGCCGGCCCGGGCGACCCCATCGTGCGGCGGGTGCTGCAGGCCCGCTGGGCCGTGGTCGAGCCGGCCGACGCGCCCGTCGCCTGGGGGAGGCTGCTGCGCTTCGACGTGGCGGCGACCTCGTTCTGCCACCAGATGGTGCGCGCCGTGGTCGGCATGCTGGTGGCGGTCGGCCAGCGGCGCCGGACGGCCGCCGAC
>JAJZYI010000064.1 GCA_021798135.1 Actinomycetes bacterium
CCTCCGGCCCGACCCCCTCCGGCCCGACCCCCTCCGGCCCGACCCCCGGTCCGCCCGCCGGCCTGCGACGCGGGAAGGGGTGCGACGGCCGCCTCGAGCACGGCGGCGATGTCGTCACCGTAGAGGTCGCCCGCGTCCGACCCCAGCTGGACGAGCGACATGAGCAGGGACAACAGGATGGCCACGAGCCCGTTGGCGATGGTCACCGGGTCGACGTCGGGCCGGACAAGCCCCGCCGCCTGCTCGGTACGGAGCCGCTCGGCGCAGGCGCGCCGGAGCTCGGCGAGGGCGGGGATCTCCTGCACCCGGGCGGTCACCTCGGGCTCGAGGCCGGCGAGGAGCCGGCGCGCCAGCGGGTGGTCGTCGAGGGCCTCGACGACGGTGCGGACGACCGTGTCGGGCCAGGCCCGTACGTCGGGGGCGTCGACGGCGGCAGCGAGGCCGGCACGGACCACCGCGGCGGCGTCCTCGTCGACCGCGGCGAGGAAGAGCGCCTCCTTGTTCGGGAAGTAGGCGTACGCGACCGTGCCTCCCACCCCGGCGTCGCGTGCGATGTCGGCCACCGAGGTGGCCCGGTACCCCTCGCGGCCGAACCGGGCGATCGCCGCGTCGAGCACGGCGCGCCGCGTGCGCGCACCCTTGCGAGCGGGTTCGTCGGGGGCGCCGCCGGTCGCGAGCACCCGGCGCGTCCGCCGCGGCGGTAGCTCGAGGCCGGAGCGCATCGCCGAGCACCGTACCAGAGAAGTGATGGATTGAGGAAAATACTCGAATCGTCTACGCTCGCCGGGTGGTCGCCCGAGGCGGCGCGACCGACCGCGACGGAGGAGCCCGCCATGCCCACACCACGCACCCGGTGCCTGGCCGCCGTCACCCGACGCGGCTCGCACGTCTGCCCGCCGGACAGCGCGCCCCGCTCGGCGGCGGAGGCCTGAGGCCGTGGAGCACCTCGACGTCCTCGTCGTCGGCGCCGGCCTGTCAGGTGTGGCCGCCGGCCACTACCTCCACGAGCGCTGTCCCTGGGCCTCCTACGCCGTCCTCGAGGCCCGAGGGGCGATCGGCGGCACATGGGACCTGTTCCGCTACCCGGGCATCCGCTCCGACTCGGACATGTTCACGCTCGGCTACTCGTTCCGGCCCTGGGACGGGGACAAGGCGATCTCGGACGGTGCGTCCATCCTCCGCTACATCGAGGAGGCGGCGGCCGCCTCGGGGGTCGACGCCCGGATCCGCTACCACCACCGCGTGGTCTCGGCCGAATGGTCGAGCGATGAGGCTCGCTGGCTGGTGACCGCCGAGCGAGTCGATACCGGGGAGACGGTCCGCCTCACCTGCGGCTTCCTGTTCGCCTGCACGGGCTACTACCGCTACGAACACGGCTATCAGCCGGAGCTGCCGGGCACCGATCGGTTCCGTGGAACGCTCGTGCACCCCCAGGCGTGGCCCGAGGACCTCGACACGAGGGGCAAGCGCGTCGTCGTCATCGGGAGCGGCGCCACGGCGGTCACTCTCGTCCCTGCGCTCGCCGAGACGGCCGCGCACGTCACCATGCTCCAGCGCTCGCCCACCTACATCGTCTCGCTGCCGGCCCGCGACCGGCTGGCCGACCTCCTGCGCCGCACCCTGCCGACCCGGTGGTCGGGCCCGGCCGTGCGGTGGACGAAGGCGCTGACCACCCAGGCTTCGTACCGGTTGAGCCGCGTCCGCCCGCAATTGGTCAAGCGGCTGCTGCGCGCCCAGCTCGAGCGTCAGCTGCCACCCGGCTACGACATCGACACGCACTTCACCCCCCGCTACGACCCCTGGGACCAGCGGCTGTGCGTGGTCCCCGACGGGGACCTCTTCGCCGCCATCGCCGCGGGACGGGCCTCAGTCGTCACCGACCGGATCGCCACCTTCACCGAAGAGGGCATCGAGCTGCGCTCGGGCGCCACCCTCGGAGCCGACGTCGTCGTCACCGCCACCGGCCTCGACCTCGTCTTCCTCGGCGGCATGTCCCTCGTCGTCGACGGTGAGCCGGTCGATCCGGCAGACCGCCTCACCTACCGGGGGATGATGCTCGAGGGGGTGCCCAACCTCGCCGTGGCCATCGGCTACACGAACGCCTCATGGACGCTGAAGGCCGAGCTGATCTGCGACTACACGTGCCGCGTCCTCACGCACCTGCACCGGAGCGGCCTGCGCCAGTGCACGCCGGTCGACCGCGGGGCCACGACCGACCGCCAGCCGCTGCTCGGCCTGACCTCGGGGTACGTCCAGCGCGCCGTCGACCGCTTCCCCAAGCAGGGGACACGCCCGCCGTGGCTGCTGCACCAGAGCTATCTGCGCGACTACCGCGAGATGCGAAGGGCGCCGGTCGACGACGGCTCGCTCGTGTTCTCGAACCGCGCTCCGGCGCCGGCAGCCGAGGCGGCGTCCCGGTGACCGCCGCCGGAGCGGGGAGCGGCGTCCCGGTGACCGCCGCCGGAGCGGGGAGCGGCGTCCCGGTGACCGCCGCCGGAGCGGGGAGCGGCGTCCCGGTGACCGCCGCCGGAGCGGGGAGCGGCGTCCCGGTGGCGACGGCGTGCTGAAGGCCTTCGACGGACGGGTGGCCGCCGTGACGGGCGCAGCCTCGGGGATCGGCAGGGCGCTCGCCCTCGAGCTCACCCGGCGCGGTGCCCGCCTGGCCCTCTGCGACGTCGACGACGATGGCCTCGCCGAGACGCGCCGGCAGTGCGAGGCCGCGGGGGCGACGGTCACCGCGCGGGCGGTCGACGTGGCCGACCGCCAGGCGGTCCACGAGTGGGCCGACGCGGTCGTCGCCGACCACGGGGTGGTCAACCTGGTGGTCAACAACGCAGGCGTCGCGCTCGCCGCCACCGTCGAGGCGATGTCCTACGAGGACCTCGAGTGGCTGCTCGGCGTCAATTTCTGGGGCGTCGTCCACGGCACGAAGGCGTTCCTTCCGCACCTGAAGGCGTCCGGCGAAGGGCACATCGTCAACGTGTCGAGCGTCTTCGGGCTCGTGAGCGTGCCCACTCAGGCCGCCTACAACGCCGCCAAGTTCGCCGTTCGGGGCTTCACCGACACGCTCCGCATGGAGCTCGAGCTCGACGGCTCCGGGGTGTCGGCGACCACGGTCCACCCCGGCGGTATCCGCACCAACATCGCCCGCAGCGCCCGCATCGACCCCGGTGTGGCGTCGCTCGCTGGCGGCGACCGCGCCGCCCGCGACGGGTTCGACCGGGTGGCGATGACCTCGCCCGAGCGGGCGGCCCGGCGGATCCTCGACGCCGTGGCGCGCGACCGTCGTCGCGTTCTCGTCGGTCCCGATGCGTTCGTCATCGACCTCCTTGCCCGTCTGCCCGCCGCCGTGGCCCAAGAGCTCCAGGTCGCGGCGCTCCGACGACGCCGCTGAGCGCGGCGCGCCGCTCGAGCACCCGGGCTCGACGGCCCCGCCGGAGGCCGGGTCGGCTCCGCCCGGGGCTGTCGGGAATGTCGACCGCCCTGGTAGGGTTTGAGGACGCAGAACGCACTGGCCGGGCGAAAGGGCGCCCGGCAGGAGGGACGTGATCGCCGTGCCGACGTTCAGGGAGATGCTGGCCGCCGCCAAGGCAGCCATCCGCGAGGTCGACCCGCAGACGGCGGAGGAGGAGCTGGCGCACCCCGGCGCCGTCCTGCTCGACGTGCGCGAGCCCGACGAGTACCAGCAGGGGTCCGTGCCCGGTGCGGTGCACATCCCGCGCGGGAACCTCGAACTGTCGGTGGAGGGGCGCATCCCCGACAAGGGTGCCCACGTGCTCGTCTACTGTGCCGGCGGCGTGCGCTCGGCGTTCGCCGCCCAGACCCTCCAGGAGCTCGGCTATACCGACGTCTCCTCGGTCGTCGGGGGCTTCAACCGCTGGAAGGACGAGGGCCGGCCGTGGTCGACGCCACGCTCGCTCACGGCCGAGCAGCGCAACCGCTACCAGCGTCACCTGCTCCTCCCCGAGGTCGGCGAGGCTGGACAGCTCAAGCTGCTCGACTCGAAGGTGCTCCTGCTCGGGGCGGGCGGGCTCGGCTCTCCCGCGGCGCTCTACCTGGCCGCCGCCGGCGTGGGCACCCTCGGCATCATCGACATGGACGTCGTCGACGCCTCGAACCTCCAGCGCCAGATCCTTCACAACACCGAACGGGTGGGTGAGCGCAAGGTCGACTCGGCGAAGAAGACGCTGACGGCCATGAACCCCGACGTCGACGTCGTCACCTACGACGTGCGCCTCGGCGCCGACAACGTGCTCGACATCATCGACGGCTACGACGTCATCGTCGACGGCACCGACAACTTCCCGACCCGGTACCTGGTCAACGATGCGTCGGTGCTCAAGCGGATCCCCGTGGTGCACGGCTCGATCTTCCGCTTCGAAGGAGCGGTGACCGTCTTCAACCCGTACTACGGGCCCTGCTACCGCTGCATGGTCCCCGAACCTCCCCCCGCCGATCTGGCCCCGAGCTGCTCGGAGGCCGGCGTGCTCGGCGTCCTGCCCGGCATCATCGGGTCGCTCCAGGCCATCGAGACCATCAAGGTCCTCCTCGACTTGGGCGACACCCTGCAGGGACGGCTGCTCTCCTACGACGCGCTCGAGGAGAGCTTCCGCACCTTCAAGGTGCACCAGGACCCGGCCTGCCCGACGTGCGGCCCCGACGCCGGCGAGATCGTCATCGCCGAGTACGACGATCTCTGCATGCCGCACGCGGTGGCGCCTCCGGCCTGAGCCACCGGTGATCCCGAGCCGGCCGACGACGGCGACGCCGGCGGTCGGTGTAGCCTGCCGCGTGGCTCCCGACAAGCGAACGCCGACCGGCGGCGACGACCCCACGCGAACGGCATCGTCTCCGCGGGAGGACTTCGCCGAGCTGGCCGGTCTCGTCCGCGAGCGCGGGTTGCTCGAGCGGCGACGCGGTTACTACGTCGTCACGATCGGGGCGACCGTCGGTGCGCTGGTGGCCCTGCTGGCCACGGCCGTCGTCGTGGGAGACAGCTGGTGGAACCTCTTCGTCGCGGCCGGGCTCGGTGCTGTCCTGGCGCAGCTGGCGTTCATCGGTCACGACGCCGGCCACCGGCAGATCTGCGCCCGCCGACGCGACAACGACCTCATCGGGCTCGTCGTCGCCGACTTGCTGGCGGGGATCAGCTTCGGGTGGTGGCTGTCGAAGCACAACCGGCACCATGCGCACACCAACCAGCCGGGCAGGGACCCCGATGTGGCACCGGGGGTGCTCGTCTACTCTGCCGCCCAGGCCGGCGAGCGCGGACGCGTCGGCCGGTTCGTCGCCCGGGGCCAGGCGTTCCTCGTCGGCCCGCTCCTGCTCCTCGAGGCGCTCAACCTGCAGGTTGCGAGCGTGAGGTCGCTGCTCGGACGGCGGGACCGGGCCGGCCTGGTCGAAGCGGCGCTCGTGATCGCTCACGGCGCCCTCTTCTTCGCAGCGCCGTTCTTCGTCCTCTCGCCCGTCCGAGCCGTGGCCTTCATCGGCGTCACGCAGGGGCTCTTCGGCTTCTACCTCGGCGCGACCTTCCTCCCCAACCACGTCGGCATGCCGACGGTGTCCGGCGCCGACGGGCTCGGGTTCCTGCGTCGCCAGGTGCTGACGTCGCGCAACCTGACGGGGCACGCCTGGAGCGCGTTCGTGTTCGGAGGCCTCGACTCGCAGATCGAGCACCACCTCTTCCCGGCCATGCCGAGGGCGAACCTGCGCCGTTCCCGCAAGCTGGTGCGGACGTTCTGCGACGATCACCGGATCCACTACGCCGAGCTCAGCCTCCATGAGGCGTACGGCGACGTGCTCCGCCACCTGCGCGCCGCCGGGCTCGGCCGCACCACCCTCGTCCTCGACTGAGCCGCCGTCGGAGGTCGCCCGCCCGACGGCCTAACCTCGTCGCATGCCAGCTGCGCAGACGCCGCCCGGTCGGTCCACGGACTCGGGGATCGAGATCAAGACCGTCTACGGCCCCGATGACCTCGAGGGCTTCGACCCCTCCGCCAAGCTCGGCGCGCCGGGCCAGTACCCCTACACGCGGGGAGTCCGCCCCGACATGTACCGGGGCCGTCTGTGGACCATGCGCCAGTACGCCGGCTTCGGCACGGCCGAGGCCACCAACCAGCGCTTCAAGTTCCTGCTCGACGCCGGCCAGACGGGTCTGTCGTGCGCGTTCGACCTGCCCACGCAGATGGGCTACGACTCCGACCACCCTCGCTCGGAGGGCGAGGTCGGCAAGGTCGGGGTGGCGATCGACTCGCTCGCCGACATGCGGCTGCTGCTCGCCGACCTCCCCCTCGACCGGGTGACGACGTCGATGACCATCAACGCCACGGCCGCAATCCTCCTCCTGCTCTACCAGCTTGTCGCCGAGGAGAACGGCGTGGCACCGGCCGCTCTCGGCGGAACCATCCAGAACGACATCCTGAAGGAGTACGTGGCTCGGGGCACCTACGTCTACCCGCCCCGCTCGTCGATGCGGCTCGTGACGGACACGTTCGCCTACTGCGCCGAGCACCTCCCGTCGTGGAACACGATCTCGATCTCCGGGTACCACATCCGCGAGGCTGGCTCGACGGCTGTGCAGGAGATCGCCTTCACGATCGCCAACGGCATCGCCTACGTCGAGGCGGCTCGCGGCGCAGGCCTCGACGTGGACGCCTTCGCTCCCCGGCTCAGCTTCTTCTGGAACGCCCACAACCACCTCTTCGAAGAGGTCGCCAAGTTCCGTGCAGCCCGCCGGATGTGGGCCCGGATCATGACCGAGCGCTTCGGGGCGAAGGACGAGCGTTCGAAGCTGCTCCGGTTCCACACCCAGACCGGTGGCTCGACCCTGACGGCCCAGCAGCCCGAGAACAACATCGTCCGCGTCACCGTCCAGGCCCTTGCCGCCGCCCTCGGCGGCACCCAGAGCCTGCACACCAACGGCTTCGACGAGGCGCTCGGGCTGCCGACCGAGCGCGCCGCCAAGATCGCCCTGCGCACCCAGCAGATCGTCGGCTACGAGTCCGGCGTGGCCGACACGGTCGACCCGTTGGCCGGCTCCTACTTCGTCGAGTCCCTGACCGACGAGGTCGAGGAGGCGGCGTGGGCCTACCTCGAGCGCATCGACGCCATGGGCGGGGCCGTGAGCGCCATCGAGGCCCAGTTCATGCAACAGGAGATCGAGCAGGCCGCCTACGCCTACGCCAAGGCCGTCGACGCCGGCGACAAGGTCGTCGTCGGGGTGAACCGCTTCCGCGACGACGCGTCGGACGACACCGAGGTCTTCCCGGTCGACGTGGAGCTGCAGGACGCCCAGGTCCGCCGCGTCCGACAGGTACGCGCCGAGCGCGACCAGGCGGCCGTCGACGCCGCCCTGGCCGACGTCGACGCGGCGGCCCGGGGCACGCAGAACCTCCTCGTGCCCATGAAGGTCGCGCTCGGCCGCATGGCCACCCTCGGCGAGGTGTCCGACGTGCTCCGGGGGGTCTTCGGCGAGTACCACCCCGGCGCCTGACCGCCGCGGCCCGGCTCCCGCCCGCCGGCTGGGGGCGGGGCGAGCGCTATCCGCCCGTCAGCGGGTCGGCGCCGAGGTGCTCGGCGGCGACGAGGGCGCTCCGGCGCGCCCACGACGTCGTCGAAGCCGCACCCAGCGCGAGCACGAGCGCGCTCGCGACGACCATGATCCACCAGCCGGGGTGGCTGGCGGCGGCGAGCGCCGTGCCGAGGGGACCGTGCAGGTCGGAGGTCACGGCGGCGCCCACGACGGCCACGCCGAGGGACTGGCCCACCTGGCGGCTGGTGGAGGCGATGGCAGAGGCCACCCCGGCTTGGGCTGGCGGCATGCCGGAGACCGCGGTGTTGGTGATGGGAGGGTTGACCATCCCGAAGCCGAGGCCGAAGAGGACGTAGCTGGCGAGCAGCCAGTCGAGCGGGGTCGTCTTGCTGATCCCCGTCAGCATGAGGTCGGCGACCACCAGTAGCACACCGGCGATGACGAGGGACGGCCGGGGTCCGTAGCGCCCCACCAGCCAGCCCGACACCGGTGCGAGCAGGGCCGTCGTGCCGGCGAGGGGGAGGGTGGCCAGGCCGGCGGCGAGCGCCGACATGCCACGGGCCTCCTGCAGGTAGAGCGTGTTGAGGAACAGGAAGCCGCCGAAGGTGGCGAACGCGACCACTGCGATGAGCGTGGCTCCCGTGAAGGGGACGCTCCGGAAGAAGCGCAGGTCCAACAGGGGCTCGCGTCGCCTGCGCTCGACGCCGACGAGGAGCGCGGTGGACACGGCCGAGGTGGCCAGCAGGCCGGTGATGGTGGGTGAGCCCCAACCGGCGCTCGGGCCTTCGATGATGGCGTACGTCAGCGAGGCGAGCACCACGATCACGAGCACCTGGCCGACGAGGTCGGGACGCCGGGGGTTGGGCGCCTTCGACTCGGGGACGTAGCGGGCCGTGAGGGCGATGGCGGTCAGCCCGATCGGGATGTTCACCCAGAAGATCGATCGCCAGCCGACCGACTGCGTCAGCGCCCCTCCGACGACCGGGCCGAGGGCGATCGAGATGCCCATCATGGCCCCCCACACGCCGATGGCCTGGGCTCGCTCTCGAGGGTCGTGGAACGTGTTGCGGATGATCGACATGGCCACCGGGTTGAGCATCGAGCCGCCGACGGCCTGGAGCATGCGGAAAGCCACGAGGAGCGGGAGGCTCGGGGCGAGGCTGCACAGCAGCGAGCCCGCCGTGAAGAGCAGGAGCCCGACCTGGAAGGTCCGCCGGCGTCCGAGCCGGTCGGCGGTCGAGCCCGACAGCATGAGCAGGCTGGCGAGGACCAGGACGTAGGCGTCGACGGTCCACTGGAGCCCGGACACCGACGTGTGGAAGTCGTGACCGATGGAGGGCAGGGCGACGTTGACGATCGTGTTGTCCATGCCCACGATGAGCAGGCTCAGGCAGCAGACGAGCAGGATCGTGACCCGCCGCCGGCGGTCGAGCACGACCGGGCTGTCCGGTGCGGGCCCCGGGGCCCGGATGCCCGGGCTGGTCTCGGGGCTCGGACCGGGCGCGGCGGCCGAGGTCGTCACCGGCGCCTCCATCGCTCGGGGGGACGGGGAGTGCTCGCTCACAGGGGCTGGGGGTCGATGACGCGGGGGAGCGGCGGAGAGGCGCCGTGTGCCCGGCGGGACCGGAGGGCGAGCACGCCGAGCCCGGCGGCGACGAAGCACGACGCCGCACCGATCCCGAGGCCGACGCGTGCCCCGGCGCGGGCGCTCACCCAGCCGATGAGCGGTCCGCCGATGGGCGTGGAGCCGAGGAAGGCGACCGACCACAGCGCCATCACCCGGCCCCGGAGCTGCGGATCGGACGCCAGCTGGAGTGTCGAGTTGCCCATGGCGAGGAACGACACGCTGGCGAAGCCCACGAGCACGAGGGCGCCGTAGGCGAAGGCGGCATCCGGTGAGAGGGCGGTGCCGAGGATGACCAGCCCGAAGAGGAAGGCGGTCACGACGAGTGAGCGGATGCCCGTCCTGCCGCGGGCCGCGCTCACGAGGCCGCCGACCGCCGCTCCGATCCCCATCGCCGCGGTCATGAGGCCGTAGGACTCCGAGCCGCCGTGGAAGACGCGTTGGGCGGTGACGGGGAGCGTCACCTGGAACTCGTAGGCGAGCATGCCGACGAGGCCCATCATGAGCAGTGGGATGCCCAGTTCGGGGGTGCGGGCCACGTAGCGCAGTCCCTCGCGAAGCTGGCCCTTGCCCCGCGACGCGGGTGGGCTGGGCTCGAGGGAGCGCACGTCCATCGTCACGAGCGACACCACGACGGCGACGAAGCTCACCGCGTTGGCGACGAAGCACCACCCCGTCCCGACCGTGGCGATGAAGAGGCCGGCGATCGCCGGCCCCACGGCCCGGGCAGCATTGACCAGGGTCGAGTTCAGGCTGACGGCGTTGCGCAGGTCGCCCGCTCCCACCATCTCGAGCACGAAAGCCTGCCGGGCGGGGTTCTCGAAGCAATTGTTGAGCCCGAGGACGACGGCGAGGACGCAGATGTCGACGAAGGTGACGACGCCGGCAAGCGTGAGCACGCCGAGCACGAGAGCCTGGACGCCCATCGCCGACTGGAGCGCCACCATGAGGCGCCGCTTGTCGGCCCGGTCGGCGATGACGCCGGCGTAGGGGCCGAGGAGCAGCACGGGGAGGGTCTGGAGCGCGACGACGAGCCCGAGGTCGACCGCCGAGTGCGTCACGGTGAGCACCAGCCACGACTGGGCCGTTCCCTGCATCCACGTCCCGATCAGCGAGATCGCCTGGCCGGTGAAGTACTTCCGGTAGTTCGGGACCGACAGGGACGAGAAGGTCCGCCGTCCGGTCGCCCGCAGGCTCACGCGTTCCCCTGCTGGATGGCCTCCGCCAGTGCCTCGAGTGCGGGGACGGCCTCGGCAAGGGCGTGCCGGGTGTCCGGGTCGAGCCGACCGACCGCGGCGCGGAGGGCCTCGGTGCGCTCGTGGCGGACCTGGGCGGCCCGGGCGGCTCCCTCGGACGTGACGGCCAGGGCGGCGGCCCGCCCGTCGGCAGGGTCGGGGAGGCGCTCCACGAGGCCCGCGGCCTCGAGCTTGCCGGCGATCCGCGACAGCATGGTGGGGTGGAGCTGCTCGGCGGCAGCCAGCTCCGAGGGACGGACGGGCCCTGTCCGGGCAACGGTCGCGAGCACCTCGACCTGCGTGGGGGTCAGCTCGGCACCGCCCGCCGTGTGACGCAGCCCGCGGGCCGTTCGGCCGACAGCGCGTCGCAGACGGGCCAGGCGGTCCTCGGTGAAGCTCGGGCGCGACCCGCCCGTGGGGGCTCCCGTGCGGGCCCTGCCGCCGGCCCGTCCGACGGACGGGCCGGCCTTCGTCGCTGATCGCCCTGGTGCTTCTCGCTCGCCCACGACATCAGCCTACCCGGTAGTTGCTTGTCGGCAAGCAAACATGTGCCCGGACCCACCCCTCGGGCTCGCTCCCTCAGTTCCGGACGCGCTCGAGCAGGTGGGCGCGCAGCGCCGGGTCGGCGGCAGCGTCGATCGCCGTCCACGCCAGGGCCACGGCGCCGTCGGAGATGGCTCGATCGGCCGACGGAGTGACGCACGCGGCGGCAAAGGCCGGCTGGTGGTTGACGGCTCCGCCCGCCTCGATGCCGAGGAGGGGGTGGATGGTCGGCATGGCGAGGGACACGTTCGCCATGTCGGTGGAGAGCGTCGGCGGCGGCACGCCGGCGTCGTCGGCGGGGAACGTGCGCCCGAGCGCCTCGGCGCTGGAGCGGTAGGCGGCGAGCAGCGGGGCGTCGGTGACCATGTGGCTGTAGACGGGTGCGAGGTCGGTACGGGCCAGGTGCACGCCGGCAGCCGTGGCACCGGCCTCGAAGCACGCCATCACCCGGGGCTCGAGCGCTTCGAGCTCCTGGAGGGAGCGGGCCCGGGCCATGAAGCGGCCCGTCACCCGGCCGGGGACGATGTTCGCCGCCTCGCCACCCGAGGTCACGATCCCGTGGACCTGGTCACCGGGAGGCAGCTGCTGGCGGAGCAGGCCGATGGCAACCTGGGCCACCACCATGGCGTCCGCAGCGTTCGCCCCCTCCCAGGGGGCCGCCGAGGCGTGCGCCGTGCGGCCGTCGAAGGCGATGTCGAAGTGCGACACGGCGAGGCACTCGGCCACCAGCCTGTCCTCCGGCCACGGGTGGACCATCAGGGCGGCGTGAGCGCCGTCGAAGACGCCCGCCTCGAGGAGGGAGATCTTCCCGCCGCCGCCCTCCTCGCCGGGCGTGCCGACGACCCGTACGGTGAGGCCCACGTCGTCGGCGACGGCGGCCAGTGCCACGCCGGCTCCCGCTGCCGCCGCGGCGATGATGTTGTGGCCGCACGCGTGGCCGACGCCGGGGAGGGCGTCGTACTCGGCGCAGATCGCAACGGTCACGGGTCCCGATCCGGCCGTGGCGACGAAGGCGGTCGGCAGCCCACCGGCTCCCTTGGTCACGGACAGCCCGTGGGCGGCGAGGAGCTCGGCGGTCGCCGCCGCGGCGTGCTCTTCGGCGAAGTTCGTCTCGGGGTGGGCGTGGATGTCGTGACTGAGCCCGACCAGCTCGTCGAGGACGGCGGCGACCGCTCGCCCGGCCCGCTCCTTCGCCTGACCGGCGGTGCCCGCCTCGCCCTGACCGGCGGTGCCCACCGACCTGCCCTGCCTACTCGATGACGGCGATGACGTCGCCCGGTCCGACGGAGTCGCCGGCCGACACCCGGACCTCCTTCACCGTGCCGCCCTTCTCGGCCACGACGTTGTTCTCCATCTTCATGGCCTCGAGCACGCAGACGACCTGGCCGACCTCGACCTCGTCGCCTTCTGACACCGCCACCTTGACGATCGTCCCCTGCATGGGCACCGACACGGTCCCGGAGCCCGAGGCACCGGCCGCCGCCTTGGGCCGGCGTCCGCCACCCGGGCGTGCCGGTCCCGCAGCGCGCCCGGCGGCGACCACCACGTCGCCGGGGTCGGGGACCCACAGCTTCACCTGGTAGCGGCGGCCGTCGACCTCGGCGGTCACGTCGCGCAGGACCCTCGGCTCGTCGCCGGGCGGCGGCGCGACTGCGGCCGGGCTCGAGCGCACCTCGGAGAGGTCGAGCCGCTGCTCGACCCAGTTGGTCGAGTGAGTGCCCGAGGCGAAGTCCTCGTGGGCGCGGATGGCGACGTCCGCCGGCAGCGTGGTGGCCACGCCCTCGACGACCGTCTCGGCGATGGCGCGGAGCATGCGTCGCCGGGCCGCCTCGCGGTCGTGTCCCCAGACCACCAGCTTGGCCACCAGGTTGTCGTAGAACTGGCTGACCGTGTCCCCGGCCTGGTAGCCGGCGTCGAGCCGGACGCCGGGCCCGCCCGGAGCGACGAGCGAGGTGATCGTCCCCGGCGATGGGGTGAACGCGCCCCCGGCCGGGTCCTC
>JAJZYI010000065.1 GCA_021798135.1 Actinomycetes bacterium
CCTTCTTCGCCGGCGTTCCCGTCAACCCGCTGAGGGCTGCCGGGCTGGGTCGCCGGTTCCGGGACGAGTTCGAGCTGTCCGCCGTCCCGCGCCCGCTGCGGCGCCTCACCTACGCGACCCTGGGCCTGCTGGCCACCGGCCTCGGCGTCCGGCCGTGGCAGCCGGCGTGGCAGGCGGCCGTGCGGCCGGAGGAAACCCCGCCCGGTGCTGGCGCCGGCGGTGCCGCCGCTGGTGGTGCCCGCGGTGTGGGTGCCGGCGGTGCGGGTGGTGCGGATGGTGCCGCAGCGGCCGTCGACGCGGGGCGCCACGGACCCGCCGAGGGGTCGGGGCGGTGAACCGGCTGCTGCGCCGCACCGCTGGGATCTCCCACGGCCACCGGCGGACGGTCCTGCTCGCCGCGCTCGGCGTCGCGGTGGTGGCGGCGGTCCTGGCCGGCAACGTGAGCGCCAAGCTCGACCAGGGGGCGACGGGGTCGACCTTCGAGGCGACGGGGTCCCAGGTCGTCCGGGCCGACGAGCTCCTCCGCCGGGCCACGGGCCTGCAGGCGCAGCCCGGCGTGCTGGTCCTGGTGCGCCCCGGTGCCAGCGTCGACTCGCCCGCGGGCCGCCGGGCGGTCGCCGGGGTCGTGCGGACCCTGCGGGGCGACGCGGCGATCGGGCGGGTCGTGGACCCGCTGGGTGCCGACGCGCCCGTCCTGGTGTCGGCCGACCACCGGACCGCGCTCGTCGTCGCCTACCTGCGAGCCCTGGGCGGTGACGCTTCCTATGCCGCAGGCAAGGCGGTGCAGCGGCAGTTCGCCGACCGTCCCGGGACGTCCCTGGGCGGCTCGCTGATCGCCAACGTCGAGCTGAGCGAGCAGATCCAGCACGACCTGCAGATCGCCGAGATCATCGGCCTCCCCGTCGTCTTCCTGCTGGCGCTGTGGGTGTTCCGGGGGTTCGTCGCCGCGCTGCTCCCGATCGGCACCGGGGCGGTCACGATCCTGGTGACGATGCTGGTGCTGCGGGCCCTGCTGCTCGTGACGCCGATCTCCGTGTACGCCATCAACATGGTCACGGGCCTCGGCCTGGGGCTCTCCATCGACTACAGCCTCCTCATGGTGTCGCGCTACCGCGAGGAGCTCGCCGCCGGCGGCGCACCTGCCGAGGTCCTCGCCCGCACCGTGTCGACAGCGGGGAGGACGGTCCTCTTCAGCGCGGCGACGGTGACCGCGGCGATGGCGTCGCTCCTGTTCTTCCCGCTCCCGTTCATGGTCTCCATGGGCATCGGGGGGGTCGTCGCCCCGATCGTCGCGGCGCTGGTCGCGGTCGTGGCCCTGCCGGCCGCCTTGGCGGGGCTCGGGTCCCGGCTCGTGGCCCGGCGCCGCGGGCGGCGCGCCGGGCGGGCGCCCGGCGTGGAGGGGTGGAGCGCGGCGTGGGAGCGGATCGGGCGGTCGGCGGTGCGCCATGCCCTCCCGACGGCGCTCCTGGGGATCGCCGCCCTGCTGCTCGTCGCCGTGCCGGCGCTGTCGATGCGCTTCATCGGCACCACCGCCGGGGACCTCCCGGCCGGGGCCAGCGCGCGCCAGGTCGCGCGGGTCGCGGCGGCGACCCTGCCCCGGGCGACGTCGCCCTCCTTCGACCTGGTGGTCAGCGCCCCGCCGTCCGACGCGCCCTCGCTCCGGGCGTACGCGGGCAGGATCGCCCGGACGCCCGGGGCCGGCACCGTCGCCGGCCCGCTCCGGACCGGCCCGGACCTGTGGCAGATCGACGTGACGTCGCGGTCGGGGCCCTACACCCCGGGCAGCGAACGCCTGCTGGCAGCGGCGGAGTCCCTGCGTCCTGGCGTGCCGGTGCTGGCAACCGGCCCGACGGCGGAGCAGGTGAGCCAGCAGGGCCACATCGGCAGCCGCCTGCCGTGGGCGTTCGCGCTCCTGGTGCTGTGCACCGTGGCCGTGATCGTCCTCATGACCGGTTCGCTCTCCCTGGCCGTGATGACGCTCGTGACCAACTCGCTGACCATCGGCGCCACCCTCGGCATCCTGGTGCTCGTGTTCCAGGACGGGCACCTGGCCGGCCTGCTCGGCGCGACGGCGCAGGGCGGGCTCGTCACCACCCAGCCCTTCCTGGTTTGTGCCCTGGCCTTCGCGCTGGCGACGGACTACGGCGTGTTCCTGCTGGCGCGGACCAAGGAGCTGCGCGACGGCGGCCGGACGCCGGCAGCGTCGATCATGGGCGGGGTGGCGAGCACCGGCAGGATCATCAGCTCGGCGGCACTCCTCTTCTGCGTCGCCCTCGGCGTCTTCAGCGTGTCGCCGATAGCCCTCATCAAGGAGATCGGCCTGGGTGCGGCCCTGGCCGTGGTGATCGACGCCACGGTCGTCCGGGCGCTGGTGGTCCCCTCGCTCATGGGGCTGCTCGGCGAGCGGGCCTGGTGGCCGGGCGTCGCCGTCCGGGCTCGGCGGTCCCGGTGCGGGGTCTCGGGGCCCGGCGAGGCGCCGCGCCGCGCCGAGCCCGTCGCCGCTCCCGGGGGTGGGCTGTGAGCGCGATCGCCTCACCGCAGGGTCCTCTCCCGCCCGGAGCGGACCCTGCCGGGCCGGGTACCGACGACAACCCGACGGTGCGGTGGGGCGAGGTGCTCGCCGCGGCGTGCCGGGCGCCGTCCTCGCACAACACGCAGCCGTGGCGCGTCGTGCTGAGCGACCAGCACGTCGAGGTCCGCCCCGACACCGACCGGCAGCTCGCCGTCACCGATCCCGACGGTCGTGAGCTGCTCATCAGCTGCGGGGCCATGGTCCGCCACCTCGCCGTCGCGGTCCGCGCGCAGCAGCTGTCGTGCCGGACGGCGTGGCACCTGGGCGCGCCCGGCGACACCCGAGCCGTCGTGCAGGTCACCGGGCAGGCCCGGCCGCCGGACCAGGAGTGGGCGCGGGCGTTCGCCGTCGACCACCGCACGACGCACCGCGGCGGGTTCGAGCGCCGCCCGGTGCCGCCGTGGCTGGTCGAGGAGGCCGGGCAGCCCCGCCAGCCGGGCGCCTCGGTCCACGTCGTCGCCGACGACGCCCGGCCGGCGGTCGAGGCGCTCGTCGCCGAGGGCAACCGGGTGCAGTACGCGGACCCCGCCTTCCGCGGCGAGCTGGCGTCGTGGACGCGCGCCTCCGCACGCGACGTCCGCCTGCACGCCGACGGCCTGGCCTGGTTCGCCCTGGGCCTGAGCCGGCCGGCGACCCGGCTGTTCCGCGCCCTGCTCCGGCACGCCGACCTCGGCCGGCTGGTGGCGGCGGCCGACCGGCGCCGCCTGCGCTCGGCCTCGGCGCTGGTCGCGCTGACCACGGCTGGCGACCGGCCGGCCGACTGGGTGGCCGCCGGCGAGACGCTGGCCGCGCTCCTCCTCGACCTCCGCCTGGTCGGCGTGTCGTGCGCGTACGTCAACCAGCCGGTCCAGGTGCCGGCGCTGCGCGGCCGACTGCGAGCCCTCCTGGGCGGCGACCAGGTCCCCCAGATCCTGCTGGCCGTGGGCTACCCGTCGTCGCGCCAGCGGCGGCCGGCGCCGCGGCGCGCCGTCGCCGACCTGGTCGAGCGGTGAGCGACCGCCCCGCGCCGCCTCGACCGGCGACCGTCGCGGTCGCCGGAGCCACCGGCCGGGCCGGCTGGGCGCTGGTCGCCGGCTTCCTGGCGGAGGGCGTGGCGGTCCGGGCGCTCGCCCGCGACGTGCAGCGCGCGCGAGCCGCCCTGCCCGTCGCGGTCTCGGTCGGCCGGTGGGACGGGCCCGACGGCGAGCTGGACCAGGCCGCTCTCCAGGGCTGCGACGTGGTCGTCAACGCCGTCGGCAAGCGCGAGGGCTGGGCGCGCGATCCCGGGACCTTCCACGAGCGGAACGTGGCCTGCGCGACGGCGCTGTTCGAGGCGGCGTGCCAGGCCGGGGTGCCGCGCCTGGTGCACGTCAGCACCATGGACGTGCTCGACGCACCGCCCGGCGGCACCCTGTCGGAGGACCGGGTCGCCGACCGGCCGAAGCCGACGCCCTACCAGCGGTCGAAGCAGCAGGCCGAGCAGGCGCTGCTCGACCTGGCCACCACCGGGTCCACGGACCTCGTGCTGGTGAACCCCTCCGGCATCTACGGCCCGACCGAGCCGCTCCCGGGCTCGATCGAGGCCGGCCTGCTGGGCCCGCTCGCCGCAGGGAAGCTGCCGTTCCTCCCGCCGGGGACGATGTCGCTCGTCTTCGAGCGGTCCTTCGCGGCGGGGACCTTCCTGGCCAGCTGGCGCGGCCGGCCCGGCCGGCGCTACGTCCTCTGCGACGCCACCGTGACCGTCCGCGAGCTCGCCGCCCTCGTGGTGCAGTGCGCGGGGCGCCGGCGGGTGCCGCCGACGCTCCCGCGGGGCGTGGCTCGGGCGCTGGCCGGGGTGGCCGAAGGGATCGCGCGCGTGACCGGAGCGCAGCCGATGCTGAGCCGCGGCGAGCTCCAGTACCTGGCCTGGGGTGCCCGGCCCGACACCGCTCGTGCGGTGGACGAGCTGGGCTGGTCGCCCACCCCCCTGCAGGACGGCATCGCCGAGACGATCGCCGCTCTGCGCGGCACCCCGCAGGCTGAAGGCTGACGCCGTCACCGGCACCTGCACGTCACCGCCACCAGCTCGAGCTGGCCCGACCTGGCCGAGGTCCGGCTCTCGCAGCTCGCCGAGCAAGCGCGCCTCCCCAGGCGCGAGGTGCGCGGGTTCCGCGCGCCCCTGCCGTGAGACGCAGCCGGGTCGCGGAGGGCGACGTGTGGCAGGCCCCTGCCGTCGGATGCACGGTGACAGGGACTTCACCGAGAGCGGGCGACGCGCATCGAACCGCCGTTCTCAGCTTGGGAAACCAAGCGGGCCGGACGGCTACGGACCACTGCGTGGTGCCGTGGCTGGTGAACGGTGGTCCGAGCCATCCGGCGGACGGGGCCGAACGGCGGCGGACGCGCGATATCCGCGCGATGGCGCCGTCACGATCGACGGCCGGCCGGTTGCGCGGGTGGCGACAGTCGGTGACCGGGTTGTGACGAGCCACGGTCTGACGGTTCCCTACCCTGGTCGCGGTCGAGCGATTGCGCCATGATTGGAAGGTGGGACCGACGGCAACCGGCGGGGCGAGCTCCAGGCGGCGGGGCTGGTCCCGACCCGTGGCGCTGCCGGATGACGTCGATGATCCAGGCGTCGTCAAGGAGCGGGGGTGCGTGGCGCTGCCCCGTAACGTGCTGTGGAGCGGGCCGGAGCGGACCTGGGATATGTCCGATCGGCGTCAGCGGGCCCAGGTCTACGAGATGGTCCTGACCGAAGGCACCGTCGACGACGTGCGGCGCTTCATCGATGTCGACGAGCTGATCGAGCTGTGGCCGGACCTGTGGCTAGCCCCCCACGTGCGGGCCGCGTGGTCCGAGCATCTGTACCGCCTTCGGGGGCTGCGCCTCGCGTGCTGAGCGAGTTCCAGCAGGAGATCATGGCGATCGTCGTCGACTCGACGTCCGATCAACGGTTCGCTCTCGCCGGTGGCGCGGCGCTGATCCTGAAGGGCCTCGTCGATCGACAGACCCGGGACCTCGACTTCTTCGCGCGCGACCCCGAGGCTGTCAACCGCGTCGTCGAAGCCGTCGACGACGCGCTGCTCGCTGCCGGGATGTCGACGCGGAGGCTCATCGAGGGGTCCGGGTTCGTGCGGATCGAGGTGTCGCGTGGTGGGGAGGTCTGCGAGCTGGACCTCGGCGTCGACGCCCGGATCCGACCAGAGGAACCGACCCCATTCGGCCCCGTCCTGGCAACCGAAGAGCTGGCTGCTGACAAGACCCTTGCCCTCTTCGGCCGCGCCGCCGCCCGGGACTTCGTCGACGTCTACGTCCTGTCTCGCCGGTTCGGGGCAGAACAGCTGTGCACGCTGGCAGCGGAAAAGGATGCCGGGTTCGATCGGGGTCACCTCGCCGATGCCCTGCGATCATTTCACCGACTCGATCGGGACCTCTTCGACGTCGACGATGAGACGTACGACAGGATCGACCGCTGGACCCAGGTGTGGGCGAACGATCTTGCTCAGGGACTCGCCCGAGAGCGAGGGCTCGACTCCGGTCGGGTGCGATCCGCCGAGACGGGCCCTGACCTCCCCAGCATGTAACCCCTTCCCCGCCGACGCCCGTAACGGCACCTATACCCGCGAGGAGGGCGGGATAGTGAGGCTGGACTGGCTGCCGCGGTCGGAGTGGAAGATCACGCCCTTGTCGGGCCGGCGGGTGACGAACGCCATCTTCAGGGTGACCGGACCCGCGTCCCCCTCGGGCTGGTCCGCCCCGAGGCGGTCCGCATGACCCCCGAGCGCAAGCGCATCCACGATGCCATCCGTATGGCCACCTACAACGCGGAGTCGGCCCTCGCCCGCCTGCTCGCTTCCCACTACGCCCGAGCCGACGACGAGGCACGCAGCCTGCTGCGCGAGGCGTTCGGTGCCTCGGCCGACCTCGAGGTCGTGGGCAACGAGCTCCACGTGCGGCTCGACCCACTTTCGGCACCGCGACGCACCGCGGCCATCGCCGGGCTCTGCGAGGACCTGACCGCCACCAAGACCATCTACCCCGGCACCGGGCTCACCCTCGTCTACTCGGTCAAGAGCGGCACGTGACTACCCAGCGATGATCTCACCATGCAAGGAGGTCTGGAATCAGGTGGGTTGGCTCAAGTGTCGGGGCGGCGGCACGAACACGTGGATTCCCTGCTCCATCCGTGTCCACAGCGCGGCGAGCTCCGGCTCCCGGTCGCAGACCCGAGCCCAGGAGATGTGGAGGGCGGCACGGGAGCATCGGCGGAAGCGCTCCGCTCGGCGCCCAGGCCGGGCCGAGGAAGACAACGACGGTGTCATCAGCGTCGAACGAGCGGGCGGTACTCGCATCGAAGCGGCCGAACTCACGGGACCGCACAGGACCGTGTCGCGCCGGCCTGGAGACCGCACGCGCGATGGACGCGCGATGACATCAAACGTGACCGTCTGGTCAATCCTCTGACCTGGGCAAACGAGAGCGGGCGACGGGAATCGAACCCGCGTTCTCAGCTTGGGAAGCTGATGTTCTGCCTCTGAACTACGCCCGCAGCGCTCGCCAACACTATCGTGTTGGGGCCGTGCCGTTGCCCGGTCCCCACCGGGGGCGGCCGCCAGGGGATGAGCCACGCGAATGCCCTGGTCACAGATGTCGTATCGCCGGAGGTGGGCCGGTCCCTGCCGGGGCCCGCGGGGCCGGCCCGCCCGTCTGCAGGAGGACCGTTGCCGATCAGGATCGCCCTCGGGGGCGCTGCCACCGTCATCTGCTTCGCCATCGCCGGACGGCGGTTCTGGTTCCTGACGCGCCTGGTGCGGGCGGGCCAGCCCGACCGCCGGCGCTTCCGCAACCCGTTCGCCCAGGTCGAGGCCGAGGTCGTCGACGTCGCCGCCCAGAGGAAGCTGTTCAAGAAGGCAGGGCCCGGCCTCGCCCACGCCTTCACCTTCTGGGGCTTCACCTTCCTGCTCTTCACCGTCCTGGAGGCCTACGGCGACCTCTTCCAGCGCACGTTCGTGGTGCCGTTCATCGGCCGGGGCCGGGCGCTGGGCTTCCTCGAGGACTTCTTCGCCGTGGCGGTCCTGGTGGCGCTGGTGGCGTTCACCATCATCCGCATCAAGAACGCGCCGAGCCGCAAGGACCGCCAGTCCCGGTTCTACGGCTCGCACCTCGACGCCGCGTGGGTGACCCTCGGCCTGATCGCGGCGGTCGTCGTCACGCTCCTCGTGTACCGGGGAGCCCAGACCAACGTCGGCCACGACTTCCCCTACGGCAGCTCCTGGTGGCCCTTCGCCTCCCACCTGGTCGGCCTGTGGCTGCACCCGCTGGGCAGCGGGGTGAACTCCGTGCTGGAGACGGTGTTCGTGATCCTGAACGTCGCCGTGATCATGGGCTTCCTCGTCTTCGTGTCGTACTCCAAGCACCTGCACATCTTCATGGCGCCGGTGAACGTCCTCGCCTCGCGCCGGCCCCGCGCCCTGGGCCCGCTCTACAACACGCCGGACATGGACATGGAGAACGTCAGCGAGGACACCGTGTTCGGCGCCGGCCATGTCGAGGACCTCACCTGGAAGCAGCTGCTCGACACGTTCAGCTGTACCGAGTGCGGCCGCTGCCAGGAGCAGTGCCCCGCCTGGACCACCGGCAAGCCCCTGTCGCCGAAGCTGCTCGTCATGGGGCTGCGCGACAACCTGTTCGCGTCGGCCCCGCGGCTGCTCGGCGTGCCCGCCACGGCGTCGGCCGACGGTGAGGGTGGGGGAACGGCCGACGCCGCCGCGGCGCGCGCCGCGGCCAAGGCGGAGGCGCCGACGCTGGTGCCCGAGACCATCGACCACGACGTCCTGTGGTCGTGCCTGACGTGCGGGGCGTGCGTGGAGGCCTGCCCGGTCGACATCGAGCACGTCGACACCATCGTGGAGATGCGCCGCTACGAGGTCCTGATGGAGTCGCGCTTCCCGAAGGAGGCCGGGCTCATGCTCCGCAACCTCGAGAACCAGGGCGACCCGTGGGGCCTGGGCGGCTCCAAGCGCCTCGACTGGACCGAGGGCCTGGAGTTCGAGATCCCCGTCGTCGCCGACCGGATCCCCGACGACGTCGAGTACCTCTACTGGGTCGGCTGCGCCGGCGCCCTCGACGAGCGGGCCCGCAAGATGACCCAGGCGACCGCCCGCCTGCTGCACCAGGCCGGGATCACCTTCGCCATCCTCGGCCCCCGCGAGACCTGCACCGGGGACCCCGCCAGGCGGCTCGGCAACGAGTTCCTCTACCAGGAGATGGGCAAGGCCAACATCGAGACCCTGAACGAGGTCGGGGCCCGCAAGGTCATCGCCTCGTGCCCCCACTGCTTCAACTCGCTGGGCCGCGAGTACCCCGACCTCGGGGGCAACGTCGAGGTCATCCACCACTCGCAGCTGCTCGGCCACCTGGTGTCGTCGGGTCGGCTGGCGACCGGCCGCATGGACAGCAAGGTCACCTACCACGACCCCTGCTACCTCGGCCGCCACAACCGGGTGTTCGACGAGCCCCGCAACGTCCTCGACTCGATCGAGGGCGTCCAGCAGGTCGAGATGCACCGCCACCGCGAGAAGAGCTTCTGCTGCGGAGCCGGCGGCGCCCGCATGTGGATGGAGGAGACCCTCGGCAAGCGCGTCAACCTGGAGCGCACCGACGAGGCCCTCACCACCGGCGCCGACGTCGTGTCCACCGCCTGCCCGTTCTGCCTCATCATGCTCGACGACGCCGTGAAGGCCCGCCAGCGCGAGGAGGAGGTCCGGGTCATGGACCTCGCCCAGATCGTGGAGGAGTCCATGGCTGCGCGCGTCGGTGCCGCCGTCGGCGGCCACGGCGGCGGCGCCAGCAACGGCAGCCTCGGCGGCCACGCGGAGCCAGGAGCCAGCACGGTCGAGGAGACCGGTGCAGAGGGGAGCTGAGCCCCGGGCATAGCGCCCGATCCGGCTCCCGGCCCGCGCTCCGGCGCAGGGCCCGATCCGGCTCCCGGCCCGCGCTCCGGCGCGGCACGGGCCCGCAGCTGTTCACACAGCGGTAACAGGCGTGTGACCTCGGCGAAACGGCTCGCCCGCAAGCTGTCGGCGACGGCGAGCCACCGCTGTGCCCGAACACGGGCCGCGCCTGCGGTGCTCCTCTGCCGTCACCGAGAAGCGAGAGGAGCGAACGCCCGTGGGCGCAGTGCACGCCATCCCCTACCCGCCGTGGCTGAACACCGGTGACAACACCTGGCAGCTCGTGGCGGCCACCCTGGTCGGCCTCATGAGCCTGCCCGGGATCGCCGTCCTGTACGGCGGGCTCGTCCAGCGCAAGTGGTCCGTGAACACCATGCTGATGTCCTTCGCCGGCTTCAGCGTGGTGCTCATCGTCTGGGTCCTCTGGGCCTTCAACATGGGCTTCGGCCACCCCATCGGCGGGGGTGGAGGAACCGGCATCGTCGGCTTCTTCCACAACATGTGGGGCATCCCCCACCCGATCGTCAGCCACTTCGGCGAGCAGAACCAGGCGGTCCTGCCCGAGGGCACGTCGATCCCGTTCCACTTCCCGACCTCCACGTTCGCCTACTTCCAGCTGGTGTTCGCGGCGATCACCCCGCTGCTGTTCCTGGGGAGCGTCCTCGGCCGGCTCAAGTTCAAGGCGTGGATGCTCTTCGTGCCGCTGTGGATCACGTTCGTCTACACCGTCAACGCCTTCCTGCTGTGGGGCGGCGGCTGGTGGGCGCACCTGGGCGCGGTCGACTACTCCGGCGGCTACGTCATCCACCTCGCCGCCGGCGTCACCGGGTTCGTCGCCGCCTGGCGGGTCGGCCCGCGGCTCAAGCGGGACCGCCAGCACGGCGTGCCGAACAACCTGCTGCTGGTGGCCGTCGGCGCCGGGATCCTGTGGCTCGGCTGGAACGGCTTCAACGGCGGTGACCCGTACTACGCGGGCGTCGACGCCGCCGCGGCCGTCCTGAACACCAACCTGGCCACCGCGGCCGCCCTGCTCACCTGGGTGTTCATGGACTGGGGCTTCACCAGGCAGAAGAAGCCGACGTTCCTCGGCGCGGTCAACGGCATGATCGTCGGCCTGGTCACGATCACCCCGGCCGCCGGCTGGGTCGACGGCTACGGCGCCATCCTGATGGGCCTGATCGCCTCTGCGGTCGTGTGGGTCGCCTGGAACTACCTGCCGAGGATCCGGCCGTTCAGCAAGGTCGACGACGCCCTCGGGGTGGTCTACACCCACGGCATCGCCGGCCTCATGGGCGGCCTGATGGTCGGGCTGTTCGCCGATCCCGGCATGACCGAGTACGGCGTCAGCGGCAAGAACTTCGCCGGCCCCGGGTCGTTCTCCGTCACCGGCCTGTTCTACGGCGGCGGCTGGCACCAGCTGTGGCTGCAGTTCGTCTCGGCGCTGTGGGTGATCTGCTTCACCGCCGTGATGACGGTGGTCCTGCTGTGGGTCGTGGGCCTCGTGACCCGCGGCCTGCGGGAGCCCGACGAGCGGCTGGAGCCCGGCGACCTGGAGCTGCACGACGAGGAGGTGTACCCGCAGGAGAAGTACGCCGAGCGGGTCGGCACCGGCTCGTCGGGTGCCTTCGCCCTGGCCGGCATCGCCGTCGGGGACGTCTCGCCACCGCTAGCGTCCCCGTCGAGCCCCGAGCGGGAACCCCGCTAGGGCCCGGCAGGCAGAGGGAGCAGACCGATGAAGCTGATCGTCGCAGTGCTGAAGCCGTTCAAGCTCGACGAGGTCAAGGAGGCGCTCAAGACCCTCGGCGTGCAGGGCATGACCCTGACCGAGGCGCAGGGCTTCGGGCGTCAGCGGGGCCACACCGAGGTGTACCGGGGTGCCGAGTACGAGGTCGACTTCGTGCCGAAGCTGCGCATGGAGATCGTCGTCGACGACGCCCAGGCCGACACCGTGGTGGACGCCATCGTCCGCACCGCCGCCACCGGGAAGATCGGGGACGGCAAGGTGTGGGTGGTGCCCGTCGAGAGCGTGGTGCGCGTCCGCACCGGCGAGCGCGGGAGCGACGCCCTGTAGGGCGCCGGCGCCGGGGACGGCGCCACCGAGCCGACGGGGTGGGTCCTGGTGTGCAGCCTGCCCCCCGGAGGGACGAGCCCGGCCGCCGCGAGGCGCCGGGCTCGTCCCGTCGGCAGCGGCGGTCGAACGACCGGGCGGGCGTGCCCGTCCGCGTGCCCGGCGACGCGCCGCTCGCCGGTGGCGTGCCGCGGCGCCCCGGAGCGGCCCCGCGTGCCCTCTCATCCCGGGCCGGCCTCTCATCCCGGGCCGGCCCCTCATCCCGGGCAGGCCCCTCATCCCGGGCAGGCCCCGGCCCCCGGGACGGGTCAGCCGCCGGCCTGGCGGCGGACGGCCTCCTGCAGCTTGGCGACCTCCTCCGGGTCGCCCAGGAAGCGGTCCTCGACGAGGGCCAGACGGTCGTCGAAGCGCAGCAGCCACGGCACCCCGGTGGGGATCTCCAGGCCGACGATGGCGTCGTCGCCGATGCCCTTGAGCGCCTTCACCAGCGCCCGGATGGAGTTGCCGTGGGCGACCAGCAGCACGCCGCCGAAGCGGTGCAGGTCGGGCACCACCGCGTCCTCGAAGTAGGGCAGCGCCCGGCGCACCACGTCGGCCAGGCACTCCGTGGCCGGCAGGGCGCTCGGGGCCAGCTCGGCGTACCGGGGGTCGTGGGCCGGGTGCCGCTCGTCGCCGGGGTCGAGCGCCGGGGGCGGCACGTCGTAGCTGCGGCGCCACACGGTGACCTGGTCGAGCCCGAAGGCGTCGGCCGTCTCCTTCTTGTTCTTCCCCTGCAGCGCGCCGTAGTGGCGCTCGTTCAGCCGCCAGTGCCGGCGCACCGGGAGCCACGAGCGGCCCAGCGCGTCGAGGGCCAGGTTGGCCGTCCGCACGGCACGCGTGAGCACCGAGGTGTGGACCACCTGCAGGTCGAGGGCGCCGGCCTCGTGCTCGGCGAGCAGCGTGCGGCCGGCCGCGGCGGCCTCCGCCTCGCCCTGCGGGGACAGGTCGACGTCCGTCCAGCCGGTGAAGCGGTTGGCGGCGTTCCAGACGGACTCGCCGTGGCGGAGCAGCACCAGGTCGGGCACGGCGGCCAGCGTAGCGAAGACCCCCTCGTGCCGGCGGCGGCCCCGGCCGCCTGGCCGCGGCGGTGGCAGTGTGGCCGCCCCGGCCGGTCGCCCGGACTGGCGGTGGCCGTGCGGCAGCACCACGCCCGGACTGGCCGTGGCGGCACACGTCCGCGGCGATCCGGGACGCTCCACTGCCGTGTGCAGCGATCTTGATACGGATGCACTCAACTTTGCTATACTGGCGAACGTCAGCCCGGTCGGCAGGG
>JAJZYI010000066.1 GCA_021798135.1 Actinomycetes bacterium
GGGCACCCGGCGCGCCTGGCGGCGGGCCGACGACCGGCCCGGCAGCGCCTGCGGGGGCCGGCGCTGTGGCCGGTGAGGCGCCCGTGGCTGGGGAGGCCCCGCCCACCGGGGCGGCTGCCGAGGAGGCCCAGGGAGCCGGAGCGCCGGCGGGCGAGGGTACGGTCGGGGTGGCCGGACCGGACGGGGTGGCAGGCACGGGCGGGGTGGCAGGCACGACCGAGGCTGCGACCGGGCCGGAAGCCGCTACCGGGTCGGAAGCGGCGCTCGAGTCGCTGCCGGCGCTCGTCGAGCCGCCGCGCCTGCGGGACCGGATGGGCCGCACGCGCGACCGCCTGTCGGGCTACCTGCGGGGGCTCCGCGGGCGCAGCGCCATCGGCGAAGAGGATTGGGAATCGATCGAGGCGGCGCTCCTCGGCGCCGACGTCGGGGTCGCCACGACCACGGCGCTGCTCTCGGACCTCCGGGAGCGGGTCCGCGCAGGCGAGATCCTCGACGGCGACGCCCTCACGGCGGCGCTGCGCGCCGACCTGCGCGACTCGCTCACTGCGGCAGGCGGGCCCGAGCTGCGCTACGAGCCCGGCACCACCAACGTGTGGCTCTTCGTCGGGGTGAACGGCGTGGGGAAGACCACCACGATCGGCAAGGTCGCTCGGCGCCAGGTGGAGGCGGGCCGGTCGGTGCTGCTCGCCGCGGGCGACACGTTCCGGGCCGCGGCCGCAGAGCAGCTGGGCATGTGGGCGGCGCGTGCCGAGGTCGACATCGTCCGGGGTGCCGAGGGCGGCGATCCGAGCGCGGTGGTGTTCGACGCCGTGCAGCGAGCCGCCGCACGGGGCAACGACCTGGTGCTGGCCGACACCGCCGGGCGGCTGCACACCAAGGTGAACCTGGTCGAGGAGCTGAAGAAGATCCGGCGGGTCGCCGCCCGCCCTCCGGGGAACGTCACGGAGGTGCTCCTCGTGCTGGACGCGACGACCGGGCAGAACGGCCTGGCCCAGGCCCAGCAGTTCCTGCAGGCGGTCGGCGTCACCGGCGTGGTGCTCACCAAGCTCGACGGCACGGCCAAGGGCGGGATCGTGGTGGCGATCCAGCGGGAGCTGGGGCTGCCGGTCAAGCTGGTCGGCATCGGGGAGGGCCCCGACGACCTGGTCCCGTTCGACGCCGAGCAGTTCGTCGACGCGCTCTTCGAGGACGCCTCGGCACCTGCCTGAGCGCCCGGGGCCGGTTGGGCGGGTTGAGCGCCCGGGGCCGGTTGGGCGGGTTGAGCGCCCGGGGCCGGCGAGCCGGCCCGCTCCGGTAGCGTTAGCACTCGTATGTTCGAATCTCTCTCCGACCGGCTCGAAGGCATCTTCGGCAGGCTGCGCGGGCGCGGCCGGCTGTCCGAGGCCGACCTGGACCAGGCCCTCGCCGAGATCCGGTCCGCCCTGTTGGAGGCGGACGTCAACCTCGGCGTCGTCCGGTCGTTCGTGGACGGCGTCCGGTCCTCGCTCGTGGGCGAGGAGCTGTCGCGCAGCCTCAGCCCGGGCCAGCAGGTCGTCAAGGCGGTCAACGAGCAGCTGATCCGCATCCTGGGGGGCGAGCCCCTGCGGATCGTGCACGCGTCCGCGCCGCCAACGGTGGTGCTCCTGGCCGGTCTGCAGGGCTCCGGCAAGACGACGACCTCGGCCAAGCTGGCGCGGTGGTTCCGCCAGCAGGGCCGCCAGCCCCTCCTGGTCGGTGCGGACCTGCAGCGGCCCGCCGCCGTCGAGCAGCTCCGCATCCTGGGCCAGCAGGCGGAGGTCCCGGTCTACAGCGAGCCCACCGACCCGGTGGCCGTGGCCGGCGCGGCGCGGGCCGAGGCGCAGCGCCTCGGCCGCGACGTCGTGATCGTCGACACCGCAGGGCGCCTGGCCATCGACGCCGCCCTGATGGACGAGGTCCGCCGGGTCTCGGAGGTCGTGCGCCCCGACTACACGTTCCTGGTCATCGACGCCATGACCGGCCAGGACGCCGTGGCGACGGCCGAGGCGTTCCACGCCACGCTCGACCTCGACGGGGTGATCCTGACCAAGCTGGACGGGGACGCCCGCGGCGGTGCTGCGCTCAGCGTCAAGGAGGTGGTCGGGCGGCCGATCGCCTTCGCGTCGACCGGCGAGCGACTGGCCGACTTCGACCAGTTCCACCCGGACCGGATGGCGAACCGGATCCTGGGGATGGGCGACGTCCTGAGCCTGATCGAGCAGGCCGAGCGCGAGTTCGACCGGGACGTCACCGCCCACGGCGCGACGCGCCTGATGGAGGGGCGCTTCACGCTCCAGGACTTCCTCGCCCAGCTCCAGCAGGTGAAGAAGCTCGGTTCCATCGGCGGGCTCCTGTCGCTCCTGCCCGGGGTGCCGAAGGAGCTGAAGCAGGCGAACGCTGCGGTCGACGACCGCGACGTCGCCCGGGTGGAGGCGATCATCCGCTCGATGACGCCGGCCGAGCGGGACGACCCCTCGGTGGTCGACGGCTCCCGCCGCCTGCGCATCGCCAGGGGGAGCGGCACCACGACCCAGGACGTGAACCAGCTCCTCCGGCAGTTCCGCGAGGCGCAGCAGCTCATGCGGTCCCCGGGCATGCTCGCCGGCATGCTCGGCGGCACGGGCGGGCGCGGCTCCCGGGCGGCGCGGGCCCTCGCCGGCATGGCCGGCGAGCTCGACGCCGCCGGCACGGACCTCGCCGGGTTCGGGGGCGCGGCGGGGCCGGCAGGCGTGCTGCCCGGGGCGCGCGGGGGGTCGAAGGGCGGTGGCGGGAAGAAGAAGAAGAAGGGCGGTAGGGTCACCCCGAAGGGTGGGCGCTGAGGATGCCGGCGCACCACGCCAGGGTTCCCCTGCGGTGCGCGCCCGGCGCGACGGGGCCGCCGCGCCGGGGGTGGCGGCGCTCCCGGCTGGCATGATCAGCCGGGACGAGGCACAATAGCCGGTCTGTGCTCGCGCGGCGCGAGCGCGCTGGGAAGGATGGGACGTCGATCGTGGCCGTGAAGCTCCGCCTGATGCGGATGGGAAAGAAGAAGCAGCCGACCTACCGCGTGGTGGCTGCGGACAGCCGTTCCCCGCGTGACGGGCGGTTCATCGAGGTGGTGGGGGTCTACGCGCCGCGAGGCCGCTCGACCGCCGATCCGGCCGCCGTCGTCCAGATCGACGACGCCAAGGTGCTGCACTGGCTGTCGAATGGGGCCAAGCCGACGGACCGGGTGGAGCGCCTGCTGGAGCAGACCGGCACGCTCGAGCGGTTCCGGTCCGGAGCGCCGCCGGTCGCTGCCCCCAGCGGTGCCGCCACCGCCACCGTCCCGGCCACCGGGGCCACGCCGCCGGCCGCCGGCACTGACGAGGCTGCGGGCTCCGGGCAGGCTGCGGCCGTCGAGCCAGCGCCCGCTGCGACCGCGCCGGAGGCCGCCGACGACGCGGCCGCGCCGGAGGCCGCCGACGACGCGGCCGCGGAGCCGCAGCCGTGACCGATGCCGCCGAGCCGGGCAACGAGCTCGACGAGGACCTCGGCGAGCAGGAGGACGGCAACCGCCTGCAGGGCGGCACCGCCCAGGCCACGCTCGAGTACATCGCCCGCTCCCTCGCCGACACGCCCGACGCGGTGGTCGTCGAGGGTGACGAGCGGGGCCGCTCGGTCCGCTTCCGGGTCCACGTGGCACCGGGGGACATGGGCCGCCTGATCGGTCGCCGGGGGCGCGTCGCCCAGGCCATCCGCACCCTGGTCCGGGTGGGCGGCGCCCGCGACGGGGTCGAGACCAACGTCGACTTCGTCGACGACTGATCCGGGCGACCCCGCCGCCCTCCTGGAGGTCGGCCGGATCGTCCGCTCCCACGGGCTGCAGGGCGCCGTCGTGGTCGAGCTGTCGAGCAACCGCGAGGAGCGGGTCGCCGCCGGCTCGCACCTGCTCGCCGAACCGGCCGGTGCCGTGGCGGCCCGCGCCGGCGGGGCAGGCACCGCCAGGCCCCCGGGCGGGGCAGGCACTCCTGCGGTCTCCCCTGCCGGTGCCCCTGGCGACGGCAGTGCCGGTGGCCGTCTCGCCGGCGACGCCCCCGTCGGGCCCGAGGGGCCGGCGCAGCGGCGACCACTGGTCGTGCTGTCGGCTCGGCCGCTGCCCCCGCCCGCCGGCCGCCCGGCGACCCGATGGCTCGTCCGCTTCGACGGGGTCCGGTCCCGTGACGACGCCGACGGCCTGCGGGGCGCCCGCCTGCTGGGCGAGGCCGTCGCCGACGACGAGGACGAGGACGCCCTGTGGGTCCACGAGCTCGTCGGCAGCACCGTCGTCGACGGCGCCGGCCGCGAGCTGGGCGTGGTGACCGGCGTGCTCGCCAATCCGGCGAGCGACCTGCTCGAGCTCGCCGGCGGCGGCCTGGTCCCCCTCACCTTCGTGCGCAGCCACGGTGCGGGCCGGGTCGTCGTGGACGTCCCGCCCGGCCTGATCGGCTGAGCCCCCCGACGGGAGCCGCGGTGCGGATCGACGTCCTCACCATCTTCCCCGACCTCGTCGAGCACTACGCCTCGAGCGCCATGGTCGGCCGTGCCCGCACCGCTGGCGTGCTCGACCTGCGCGTCGTCGACCTGCGCTCCGCGGCCACCGATCCGCGGCGCTCCGTGGACGACGCCCCGTTCGGTGGCGGGGCCGGGATGGTGCTCGCGCCGGGACCGATCGTCGCCACGATCGAGGCGGCGGGACCCTGCCGGCCGCTCTTCCTCCTCGGCCCCGCGGGGCGCCGGGTCGACCAGCACGTCGTGGAGGAGCTCGCCGCCCTCGGCCCGCCGGCCGGTGAGGGCTTCTCGTTGCTGTGCGGGCGTTACGAGGGTGTCGACCAGCGGATCGCCGACCACGTCGTCGACGGCGAGCTGTCCATCGGGGACTTCGTGCTCGCCGGCGGCGAGCTCGCCGCCCTCGCCGTCGTGGAGGCCGTCACCCGCCTGCTGCCCGGGGCGCTCGGCAACGAGGGGTCCGCCGCCGAGGACAGCTTCGCCGACGGGCTGCTGGAGTACCCGCAGTACACGCGGCCGGCCGTGTTCCGCGGCTGGGCCGTCCCGGACGTGTTGCTGAGCGGGGACCACGGGCGCGTGGCCCGGTGGCGCCGCGCGATGGCCCTGCGGCGGACCGTGGAGCGCCGCCCCGACCTCATCGCGGCACGCGGCGGGCTCACGGCCGAGGAGGAGGCCCTGCTCGCCGAGCTGGCGCCGGAGCCAGGGAACGGGAACGGGGACTGAGGCCGACCGGGCCCGCCCGGGCGCGCCCTCGCCCGGCTCATGTGCCGGTGCCCGCACGCAGCGGCTATGGTTGTGGTTCCGGATGGCGGGCCCCGTGGCCCCGACGCCGGTGGCCCCCGACGGCACCGATGCACGCCGTCGGCCGCGCACGACACAGCCGTGGAAGGACTCGCGCCATGAACCCCACCGACATCGTCGACCGCGACAGCCTGCGCGACGACGTGCCCGTCTTCCGGCCCGGCGACACCGTCAAGGTGCACGTCCGCGTCGTCGAGGGCAACCGCGAGCGGATCCAGGTGTTCCAGGGCGCGGTGATCCGCCGGCAGGGGACGGGCGTGCGCGAGACCTTCACCGTCCGCAAGGTGAGCTTCGGGGTCGGCGTGGAGCGCACGTTCCCCGTGCACTCGCCGATCATCGCGAAGATCGAGCGCATCACCGAGGGGGCCGTGCGCCGCGCCAAGCTGTACTACCTGCGCGACCGGGTCGGCAAGGCCGCGAAGATCAAGGAGAAGCGGTCTGTCCGGCCGTCCTGACGGTACGTCCCGGCACGGCCAGGCGGTGGTGGTGCGCCCCCGGTCGTCGTCGCGTCGGGGCACGCCGGCGGTGGTCCGCACCGTGGCCGGCGCCCCGGCCCGGTCGGCGGAGCGGCGCCGATGAGCGAAGAGGACCTGGAGCGCTACGAGGCGGAGATCGAGCTGGCGCTCGTGCAGGAGTACCGCACGGTCGTGCCGCTCTTCCGCTACGTGGTGGAGACCGAGCGGCGCTTCTACCTGGCGAACGAGGTGAAGGTCACCGTCCGCGACGGGGCGACGCCCGTCGTGGTCGAGGTCGAGCTGTACGACGCCTGGGTGTGGGACATGTACCGCCCGGCCCGCTTCGTGCCCCACGTCCGCGTGCTCACCTTCCGCGACGTCAACATCGAGCGGCTCCCCGAGCGCGACACCTGAGCGGCCGGGCCGGCGGCGGGAGGCTCCGGTGGCGGCGGACCACGTGGGGACGGGTGCGAAGGGCGAGGACGCGGCGGCCGCCTGGTACGAGGCGGCCGGGTTCGCCGTGGTCGACCGCAACTGGCGCTGCCCGGTGGGCGAGCTGGACCTGGTGGCGCACCGCGCCGGGGGCCCGGGCGCCCCGGCCGTCCTCGCGGTGGTCGAGGTCAAGGCGCGGCGCGGCGACCGGTACGGCTCGCCGGCCGACGCCCTGACGCCGGCCAAGCGCCGCCGGGTCCGCCGGGCGGCGGCCGCGTGGCTGGCGACCCACCGGCGTGCCGGTGGTTGGGGTGACGTCCGCTTCGACCTGGCCGCCGTCACCTGGCCGAGCCCCGGCGCCGGCGGGCCCGGTCCACGCCGCGGCCGCGGTCGCGGCCCGGGCGGCGGGGTGGTGGAGGTGTTCGAGGACGCCTTCTGACGCCCCGGGTGCCCGGTGCGCGGGTCGGCGCGCGGCCCCGCCGGTGCGCCTAGGGTGCCGGTCGTGGCACCAGAGACCGTCATCGTGGAGCGCGCCGAAGGCGTCGTGACCGTCACCATGAACCGCCCCGAGCGGAAGAACGCCGCCAACGCCGCCATGTGGCACGAGCTGCTCGACGCCTTCGCGGCGTTCCGGCGGTCGTCCTCCGATCGCGTGCTCGTCCTCACCGGTGCCGGCGACGCGTTCTGCTCGGGCGCCGACCTCACCGACCCGAGCCGCGTGAGCGGCAACCCGGAGGACCACCACCTCCGGCACATGCAGTTCCTCGGCGAGGTGGCGATGGCCCTGCACCAGCTGCCCAAGCCGACGATCGCCAAGGTGCGCGGCCCGGCCGTCGGCGCCGGGCTGAGCCTGGCGCTGGGCTGCGACCTCACCGTCGCGGCGGAGACGGCGAGGCTGTCGCTGATCTTCAGCCGACGCGGGCTGTCGGTGGACTGCGGCGCGTCGTGGCTGCTGCCGCGCCTGGTGGGGATGCACCGGGCGCGGGAGCTGGCGTTCTTCGCCGACATGGTGCCGGCACCCGAGGCGGCGTCGATCGGCCTGATCAACCGGGCCGTCCCCGACGCCGACCTCGACGGCTTCGTCGACGGGTGGGCCCGGCGCCTGGCAGCGGGGCCGCCGCTGGCGCTCTCGATGACCAAGCGGCTGCTGGAGCTGGGCGCGACGGCACCGATGACGGACGCGCTCGAGGCCGAGGGCTGGGCGCAGACGGTCAACTTCACCTCCGAGGACACCGCCGAGGCCATGCGGGCGTTCGTGGCCAAGCGCGAGCCCGAGTTCCGGGGGCACTGAACCGGCGGCGCGGCGACCGTGGCGGCGCGGGCTGATCGGGGCGGGCCAGCCTCGCCGTGGGGGCTCGGCAGTGCCGGCTCGGCGAGGGCGCTTCGTTGCGGTTGCAGTAGGGAGCGCAGGACCCGGCTACTGCAATCGACCGGCACTTGTCACACGGAGTGACGATGACTACTGTCACCAACGGACACACAAAGGTGTCCCCGGGGCGGGACGCAGTGATCCGCCAGGCGTCAGTTCTGGTCGCCAGCCTGGTGTGGGAGCGAATGGCGAAACCGGCCTCCCTGGTCGAGCTGTGCATGGGCACAGGGGGAGGGCATCATGAGGATCAGCAGATTCTGGCGCGTGGCGGCCTTCGTCGGGGCGCTGTCCGGGTCGGCGGCGCTCGTCGCCGTCGCCTCGGGGGCCACGGGAGCGTACTTCAACGACACGCACAGTGGCACACTCACCGGCACCATCGGGTCGATCAAGGTGACCACCTCGGGCGGCAGCGGGACCGACGGCCTCGACTTCAACTTCGCCAACATGCTGCCCGGCGTCATGCAGACCGTGACGGCGCACTACGTCAACACCGGCACCAACGCCGAAGACGTCTACCTGGTGTTCCCGAACGCGCCGGCCCTGCACTCGGTCAACGACCTGGGCGGCTACGGCGCCGTCCAGATCAAGAGCAACGGCAACCAGGTCTTCTACTCCAACAACCTGGACGACGGGCAGACGGCGCAGCTGACGGCGGTCGACCCGACGAGCAGCCACTGCTCCTCGTCGCCGTCGGCGACCGTGCCGCTGTCGCCGTCGGGCTGCTGGCCGGTGCCGAACACGATCAAGCTCGCCAGCAACGTCGCACCGGGCCAGGGTGGCACCATGAGCTTCGGCTTCGCCTTCGGGGCCAAGCTGAGCGGCACCGCGTTCGAGCTGGCGCAGGCGTTCTGCTACCCGCTCGTCCAGGTCGGCTCGAACCCGACGGACCAGCAGTGCGTGACCACTGGCCAGCAGCACGGCCTGCCCTACGAGATCGTCGCCACCCAGCCGGGCGTGGCGCCGAACAACCCGCTCAACTCGAACCCGACCCCGTAGGCAACGGACGGGTGGCCGGCGTGCCGGCCGGCGGGGAGATCTTCCCTGCCGGCCGGCGGCTGGCTGCCGGAGGTGGACCGTGAAGCTGCTTCGCCGAACCGCCGTGGCGGCGCTGCTCGCCGTCGGCGCCGGAGTCGTCGTGCTGGCGGCGCTGGCCGTGAGCAGCGGGTACCGGCTGTACATCGTGCACACCGGCTCGATGGTCCCGACGCTGCGTCCCGGCGACATCGTCGTCGACCGGCCCGTCCCCGGCCCCGTCCGCCGCGGGGAGATCATCACGTTCCGGTACCACTCGGGACCGGACAGCGTGGTGACGCACCGTGTCTTCAGCGCCGGCCGGACCGGCATCCGCACCAAGGGCGATGCCAACCCGACGCCGGACCCCTGGGTCCTGCGCCGGTCCCAGGTGGTCGGCACGCCCGTGGCGATCGTCCCCGCCGTCGGGTACGTCCTCTTCTACCTGCACGAGCCGAGCGGTGCCGCCTCCGTCGCGACGCTCGTCCTCGCCCTGTGGCTGCTGTGGAACCTGTGCTTCGGCGCCAGGGAGGTCGCAGCGGAACCGGCCTGAGCCGGCGGCGACCGCCGCCCGCCGACTGCCGGGTGCGACCGGCCTCGACGGGTGCGGGCGACCGGGGACCCCGGACCCGGGCCGCTCGTGCCGGTCATCGGGCCTGCGCCGGTCGCCCCGCCGACCGGCCACCGGTGCCGGCGGCGTCGGGCCCTCGCCTGTCGCACCCGTGGCGTACGGTGCGGCCCGTATCGAGCGGCGGTCGGCGTGCGCGGCGCTCCTGCAGGTGGCGGTTCCCCGCGCTCGGACGAGGTGCGCGGGGGACCCGGCGGAGGAGGCGGCCGTGCTCGCTCGGGTGGCGTCGGCGTCGTTGGTGGGGGTGGAGGGCCGGCGGGTGGACGTGGAGGTCCACGTGTCGAGCGGCTTCCCGGGGTTCACCATCGTGGGGCTCCCCGACGCCGCGGTGCGCGAGTCGCGCGACCGCGTGCGGGCTGCGCTGCTGTCGTCGGGCTTCCGGTGGCCCCAGCGCCGGGTGACGGTGAACCTGGCGCCGTCGGGGGTGCGCAAGGGCGGTCCCGGGCTGGACCTGGCGGTCGCGGTCGGCGTGCTCGTGGCCGAGGGGGAGGTGCCCGCCGAGGCGGTGGCGGACACCGCCTTCGTGGGCGAGCTCGGGCTCGACGGGTCGGTGCGGGCGGTGACGGGCATCGTGCCGATGCTGGCCAGCGTGACGTGCCGGCGGGTGGTGGTGCCGGCGGCGTGCGCGGCCGAGGCGACGCTCGTCTCGGGCGACGGTGCCCGCGTGGCGGCCAGGCTGGACGAGCTGGTGCGCGCCCTGGGCGGCTCGGCGCCGTGGCCCGTCGCGACGGGCGCCCGCCGCAGCCCGGCCCCCGAGCGGGGACCGGACCTCGCCGACGTCCGGGGGCAGTGGCTGGGGCGCCGGGCGGTGGAGGTGGCGGCGGCGGGCGGTCACCACCTGCTGCTGGTGGGGCCGCCGGGGTCGGGCAAGACCATGCTCGCCACCCGGCTCCCCGGCCTGCTGCCCCCGCTCTCGCGGGAGGAGGCCTTCGACGTCGCCCGCATCCACTCGGCCGCCGGGCTGCCCGTGGCGGACGGCGGCCTGCCGTCGCGGCCGCCGCTGCGCGCCCCGCACCAGGGCACGACCGCCGTGGCCCTGGCCGGCGGCGGCCCGTGGCTGCGGCCCGGGGAGATCAGCCTGGCCCACGCCGGGGTGCTCTTCCTCGACGAGATGGGCGAGCTGCCCGCCGCGGTGCTCGACGTGCTGCGCGAGCCGCTCGAGGAGGGCGTGGTGCGGATCAGCCGGGCACGGGCGAGCGCCACGCTCCCGGCCCGGTTCCTGCTCGTCGGGGCGATGAACCCGTGCCCGTGCGGCGAGGGGGTCGTGCGGGGCGCCTGCCGGTGCACCGAGGCGGCCCGGGCGCGCTACGGCCGGCGGCTGTCGGGCCCGCTGCTCGACCGGTTCGACCTCGCCGTGGGGCTGCAGCGCCCGGACCCCGCCGACCTGCTCGGCGACGCGCCGATGGAGCCCAGCGCGACCGTCGCCGCCCGCGTGGCGGCGGTGCGCCTGCAGGCGGCGGCACGGGGGGTCGTGCACAATGCCGCCATCCCGGTGTCGCGACTGCAGGAGCTCGCCCCGCTGTCGGCGGCCGCGGCGGCACTGGTAGAGCGGAGGCTGCGCTCGGGGGACCTGTCGGCTCGCGGCCTGCACCGGGTCCGGCGCGTCGCCCGTACCGTGGCCGACCTCGACGGGCGGCACCTGGTGGAGGAGACCCACGTCGCCGAGGCGCTGCAGCTCCACGCCGCTCGCGCCGCCCTCGGCCCCCAGGTCGTGCCGTGACCGGTGCGGCCGGCAGCTGCGAGGCCGCGGCGGGCGCGCGCGGCGCAGCACCGCTCGACGACGTGCACCGCTGCGCGGCGGCCTTGGCGGCGCTCGGCGCCTCGCCGTCCACCGTGCGGCGCCTGCTGTCGGGGACCGACGCCTGCGAAGCCTGGCGGCTCGTGCGGTCGGGCCGGCACCCGGCCGATCCCGCCGGGCGGCTGCGGGCCGCCGCGCGGCCGGGCCTGCCGGACGACATGGGCGACCGGTGCGCGATGACCGGCACGGCCGTGCTGCTCCCGGGCGAGCCCGGCTACCCCCCGGTGCTCGCGGCGGACCCCGAGGCGCCGGCGGTGCTGTTCGTCACCGGGGCCGGTGCGCCTGTCGCGTCCACGCCCGGCGACGACTCGCCCCGGATCGCAGTGGTCGGCACCCGGGCGCCGTCGAGCGCGGGGGTGCGCGTCGCCCGGGCGATGGGTGCCGGGCTGGCGGCGGCCGGCGTGAGCGTCGTGTCGGGCCTCGCTCGCGGCATCGACGCCGCCGCGCACGACGGCGCCCTGCAGCCGGGGGGCGCGCCGCCGGTCGGGGTGCTCGGCGCCGCCGCCGACGCGCCCCTGGCACCGGTCGACGCCCGCCGGCGAGCCTCGGTCGCGTCCGCGGGCGTGCTCCTCTCCGAGGTGGCACCGGGGACGGCCAGCCGCCGGTGGATGTTCGCGGTGCGGAACCGGATCATGGCGGCGCTCAGCCAGGCCGTCGTGGTCGTCGAGTCCCACGCCACCGGTGGCAGCCTCCACACGGTGCGCGCCGCGGTGCGCCGCGGCGTGCCCGTGTGCGCGGTGCCCGGCTCCGTGACCTCGCCCGCGTCGGCCGGCACCAACGCGCTGCTGGTCGGCGGCGTCGCCCGGGCGGTGCGCGACGCCGGCGACGTGCTGGCCGCCGTGGTCCCCGGCCACCGGCTGCCGGGGCTGCAGGCACGGCGGCCGGGCGCCGGTGCGATGGACGCCAGGTCCCGTGCCGTGCTCGGCGCGCTCGGCGGCGAGCCCGCTTCGCTCGACCGCGTCGCCCTCGGGGCCGGGCTCGGGCTGGGGGAGGCCGCTGCCGTGCTGGAGCGGCTGGCCGACGCCGGCCTGGCGAGCTGTGAGCACGGCTGGTGGACGGGGTCGGCGCGCCGGCCGCCGCGGTGATCCCGGATGGTCGAGCCACGCGCCCTCGGCGGCGTGCCCGGCGTGCACCCGGCGTTGCGCCCGTGCACGCGGCGTGCCCGGCGTGCACCCGGCGCCCGGGTCTGCCGGTGCCGCTAGCGTTCGGGCGTGCTCCTGGGTGTGGGGGTCTGCCTGCCCGTGCCGGGTGCCGGCATGGCGCACGACGCCGGCGCTGCGGGCGTCCGGCTGACGATCGAGCTCGCCCGCGCCGCGGAAGCGGCGGGCCTGGCCACCGCGTGGGTGCCCGACGGCGGCAGTGTCGATCCCGTGGTCCTCATGGGCGCGATCGCCCGCCGGACGTCGACCGCCGGCGTGGGGCTGCTGGTGGCGGGAACGGGACGCCGGCAGCCGGCGGTCCTGGCGAAGGAGGTCACCACCGTCGACGTGCTGGCGGGCGGGCGGGCCGCGCTCGCGCTCGGCCTTCCCCGCCCCCAAGGCGGCTCGGGCGCCGGGGGTGGCGTCGACCCCGAGGACACCGGCGCGCGGCTCCGGCACGCCGCCGCCGTCTGCCGCTCGATGTTCCGGGCGGCGCCGGTCACCATGACCGGGCCGCTCGGCCCCGTGGCCGGCGCGGCAAACGTGCCGCCGCCCGTCCGTCCCGGAGGGCCGCCGCTCCTCGCCGGCCTGCAGGATCCGCGGCAGCTGCCGGACCTGGCGGCGTGGGCCGTCGCCCCCGAGGGGGCGCCGTCGCTGCACCGGGGTCCGCCGGCGCCCGCCGTCGACGGCCTGATCGTGCCCGCCGGCGGCGTGCCAGCGGTCGTCCGG
>JAJZYI010000067.1 GCA_021798135.1 Actinomycetes bacterium
GGCCGGGCCGGGCCCGCGTGGCCGGCGGCGGCTCGGTTGGGCCCTTCGGCACTTCGCCCGGCCGGCGCCTCCGCGTACGGTCGGACGTGGGCGGCGTGCCGCCCCGGGCCGCCGCGCACGCCCCGCGTGCGCGGCTCGTGCAGGAAGGCGTGCCATGACGACGAGCGCCGCAGCAGGAGCGACGCCGACGGCCATCGACGCGCGCGGCCTGTCGAAGCGCTACGGGGCCACCCGGGCGGTGGCCGACCTCGACCTGCGGGTCGAGACCGGCCAGGTGTTCGGCTTCCTCGGCCCGAACGGGGCCGGCAAGACCACCACGATCCGGATGCTGATGGCGCTGCAGCGCCCCACCAGCGGCCGGGCGACCGTGCTCGGGATGGACGCGTGGCAGGATGCCGTGGCCCTCCACCGGCACGTCGGGTACCTGCCGGGCGAGCTGGCGCTGCACCCGCGGCTGACGGGGGACGAGCACCTGGCGTGGTTCGCCCGGGCCCGCGGCCTGCGCGACCGGACCCACCTGCACGAGCTCGTGGAGCGCTTCGGCGCGGTGACCGACAGGCCGGCGCGCGAGCTGTCGACCGGGAACCGGCAGAAGATCGGCCTGGTGCTCGCCTTCATGCACCGGCCCCGGCTGCTCGTGCTCGACGAGCCCACGGCGGGCCTCGACCCCCTGGTGCGCAACGAGTTCGAGCACCTGGCGCGCGAGACGGTCGCCGACGGTCGCACGGTGTTCCTGTCGTCGCACGACCTCGACGAGGTGCAGCACGTCGCCGACCGGGTGGCGATCATCAGGGGCGGCACGGTGGTGGCGACCGACTCCGTGGAAGGGCTTCGTCGCGCCACGCCGCAGCGCATGGAGGTGCGCTTCCGCCAGCCGGTCGACCCGGCCCGCTTCGCTGCGATGCCCGGGGTGGTCGCGACCGCCGGGCACGACGGCGAGGACGGGGACGGCACGCACCTCAGCCTGCAGGTGACCGGCGACGTCGGCCCGGTGCTGCGGGCGGTGGCCGACTGCGACCCCGTCGACGTGGTCGCCCGCCACGCCGACCTCGACGAGCTGTTCCTCGACTTCTACCGCGAGGGAACGCGCCGGTGACGGCGACCGGCACCCGTCAGGAGCTCGCCCGGCCGGCGGCGGCCCGCCACGGCGCCGGCATCGCCAGGCTCGACCTCCGCCTGCGGCGCCGGAGCACCATCGGCTACTCGGTCGGCATGGCGCTGTACACCCTCGTCGTCGTGGCCCTGTACCCGTCGTTCAAGAGCTCGACGGGGCTCGACGAGCTCACCCGGAAGAACCCGACGATCGCGGCCCTGTTCGGCATCACGGGCTCGCTCACCTCGCCGGCCGGATGGCTGAGCTCGCAGATCTACGCCAACTTCCTGCCGCTGCTGGTCCTGCTGCTGGGCATCGGCTACGGCGCCGCCGCGCTCGCCGGCCAGGACGAGGACGGCACCCTGGGCCCGGTGCTCGCCCTGCCCATGCGGCGCGACGCCGTGGTCGCGGAGAAGGCCGTGGCGCTCGTGCTGCAGGAGCTGGCGCTGGTCGCGGCCACGGCGGTCGTGGTGCTGGCAGGCCGCGGGTTCGACCTGACGGTGCCGGTCGGCAACGTGGTGGCGGTGTCGGCGACGTCGCTGCTGCTCGGCGTCGACTTCGGGTTCGTCGCCATGGCCGTCGGCGCCGCCACCGGCCGGAGGGGCACCGCCATCGGCGTCGCCGCCGCGCTGGCAGCCGCGTCGTTCCTGCTGGCGTCGCTGGCACCCGTGGTGTCGTGGATCCGACCGGCGCGCTACGCGTCGCTGTTCTACTGGTCGGTGCTCGGCGACCAGATCGGCAAGGGCGTCACCCTCGCCGACGCCGGCGTCCTGGTCGCGGTGGGCGTCGTCGCGCTGGCGGCGACGGTGGTGGCGTTCCGCCGCACCGACGTGCGCTGACCACGGGACCGGCCGGAGCGACGCGGGGTCGACGGCCCACCTGCGGTGCAGGCGGCCGGCGCCGGGACGGTGGTCGCGGGTGCGGCCGCCGGCCCGACGCCGGTGGGCACGACCTTCGGTTTGCACGGCGCCAGCGTGCTCACGCGCCGCCGACGGCTGCGCCCATCCGCTCGACGGCCTCGGCGAGCACGGTCGCCGAGGTGGCGAAGTTGAGGCGCGCGCAGCCCTCGCCCCCGGACCCGAAGGCGGGACCAGAGCTGAGCAGCACCCTCGCGTGCTCGAGCATCCAGGCCGCCACCCCGACCCGGGCGCTGGCGTCGCCGCGGGCGGGCCCGCCGTCGTCGGCGCCGGCTGCGACGCCTGGCAGGTCGCCGAAGTCGAGCCATGCCAGGTAGGTCGCCGCTCCGGGGGTCCAGCGCACCGACGGCAGGTGGGCTGCCAGCAGGTCGCCGAGGAGCGCACGGTTGCGGTCCAGGCCGTCGAGGACCTCCTGGAGCCACTGCTGGCCGTGGCGCAGGGCGGCGGTGTGCGCCAGCACGCCGAGGTGGCTCGGGCCGTGGCTCACCTCCTCGGGCAGCCGGGCGAGGTCACCGGCGGCATCCGGGCCGGCGAAGGCGACGGCGGCCTTCAACCCGGGCAGGTTCCACGCCTTGGACGCGGAGACCAGGGCGAAGCCCCGGCCTCCGCCGGGCACCGACAGGTACGGGGTGAAGGTCGCGCCGGGCAGCACGAGCGGTGCGTGGATCTCGTCCGCCACCACGCGCACGCCGGTGGCCTCGGCGGCGGCCGCCACCCCGGCCAGCTCGTCGGCGGCGTGGACGGTGCCGGTCGGGTTGTGCGGGTTGCAGAGGAGGAACGCGGCCGGACCGTCGGCGGCGGCGGCCGCGAAGGCGTCGGCCAGCGCCGGCAGGTCCAGGCGTCGCGCCGCGGTCAGCGGCACCTCGACGACCCGCCGGCCGAGGTGCTCGGTGAAGGCGTAGAACGGCGGGTAGACCGGCGGGGTCACCACGACCGCGTCCCCCGGCCCGGTGACGAGCTTGAGCAGCTCGACCGCTCCGAGCATGACGTCGGCGACCATGGTGCTGCGGGCCACGTCGAAGCCGCCGAACCCCCAGCGCTCCGAGGCGAAGGCGGCGTAGGCCTCGGCGTACTTGGAGCCGCAGGCGTAGCCGGTGTCGCCCCGGTCGAGCGCTCGCCGCAGCGCCTCGACGATGGCGGGTGCGGGCATGACGTCCATCTCCGCCACCCACAGGGGCAGCACGTCGGGCCCGGCCGCCCGCCACTTGGCGCTCGTCCGTTGGCGGAGCTGCCCGAGGCTCAGGTCGAAGGGCGGCGTGTCGGCGACCACCGCACGGACGCTACCCGGTCCGGGTCCGCTGCCCACCGCCGTGCCGCGGGCCACGACGCTCACGTGGACGGGCCCCTACGACGCGGTCCACCTCCTCAGGTGGCGTTCGGCCTCTGCGGCCATGTCGGCGACGACGGTCGCGGCCGACCGCACCTGTCGCAGCAGCCCGACCCCCTGGCCCGCGTAGACGTAGGCGAGGTCGAAGTCTCCGCTCGCTCGTGCGCTGCGGAGCTGGGCTGCCGCCTCGGGGCTTGCTGCCAGGTCCGTCTCGCGTCCGGACCACCGGCGCCAGAACTCGTTGGCGAGAGCCCGTCCGGGGAAGCCAGCAGGCCATCGGATGCCCTGGGCGACGTCGAAGACCGTGGTGCAGACGGTGTCGGTCTCCGACGCGGCCAGCGCTCGAGCCCGGGCAGCGGCCGAGGTGCCGGCTTCGGGGGACGCCAGCAGGGCCGTGCCGACCCATGCTCCCGCCGCACCGGCAGCCAGCACCGCGGCGAGCCCTCGGCCGGTGGCGATGCCACCCGCCGCGACGACCGGGAGCTCCACGGCGTCGAGGACGGCCTGCAGGAGCGGCAGGGTCGCCACCCGGTCGCGGCCGTGGCCACCTGCCTCGCTGCCGCGGGCGACAACGACGTCGATCCCACCGTCGGCGGCGATCCTGGCCTCCTCGACGTCCCCGACCTGGGTTGCCGCCGCGATCCCCGTCCCGCGCAGGCGATCGGCCCAGGGCTGGTAGGCGCCGAAGCTCACCGCCACGAGCACGGGCCCGGACTCGACCGCCGCGTCGAACTGGTCGGGCCGCTCGGCCAGGGCCCAGGCCATGAGCCCGATCCCGAAGGGGCGGCCGGCTGCCCGGGCCTTGGCCGCCTCGGCGCGGATGGACCCTGCCCGCGTGGAGCTGCCCACGCCGATCATCCCGAGACCGCCGCCGGCCGACACCGCCGCGGCGAGGTCGCCGCCTGCCACGCCCGCCATGGGGGCGCCGATGATCGGTGCTCGGAGCGAGAACCGTTCCGTCAGTGCGGTCTGGAGCACGGTCGTGCCACCTCCTGCCTCACCGGCCAGCGGCGCCCGGCATCCGGGCCGGCACGCGAGCACGGTGCCGATGCCGCGCCGGGCTCAGCCCGACGACGTGGCTCCTCGTCGCCGGCACAGCCGGGTGCTCCCGGAGGCGTCGGCACGGAGAGCCGAGACCCGCCGCGAAGCCGGTCGGCCGGTGCCCCCGGTGGCGGATCGTACCCGCCGCCGCACGGCGAGGTGTCGACCGGCGGCGAGCGGCCGCTCGGTCGGCCCGCACCGGTGGATGCACGATCGGCGGGCGGCACCGGGTCCTGGGCGGGCCCGGGGCGAGCGGATCCGCCTGCCCACCTCGGTGCCGGGCGGCGAGACGCCGGTAGAGGTGCCCGCGGGTCTCAGCCGGTGACCGCCTCGGCTCGCCATCCGGCTCCGGTCCCCCGTTCGCCGACACGGGGCGATCGCGATCTCGCCATGCGCCCCTACACCACGATCTCCTCGCTTCCGCGCACGAGGACGATATCCCCGCTGGCATCGAGGTCTCTGACCAGCCGCACGATCGCCCGCTGGGCACTTTCGACCGACGACGCCCGCACCGGGCCCAGGTACTCGATCTCCTCGAGGACGTCGCTGGCAGCCCGCGCGGACAGGTTGGTGGTGAAGCAATCGCGCAAAGCGTCGGGGACGCCTTTCAGCGCGATGGCCAGATCCTTCGGTGCGACATGCCGCAGCACGAGCTGCATGCTGCGGTCATCGAGCCGAATGACGTCCTCGAACACCACCATGCGGTTGCGGATCTCCTCCGCCAGCTCTGGATCGAGCGCGTCCAGCCCGCTCAGGACCTGCTTCTCCGACGACTGATCCGCCCGGTTGAGGATCGACACGACGGTGCCGATCCCTCCGAGGTTGTTGGTCCCACCGATGCCGTCGAGGAGCATCAGCGACAGCCGCTGCTCCAACACCGCGGCGACGTGGCCAATAGCCTCGCGGGACACAACGCCCATGGTCGCCACCCGCCGTGCCACGTCGACCCGCAGGTCGGGCTCGAGCAGCCCCACCACGTTGGCGCCGCGCTCGGGGGGCAGGTGGCAGAGCACCAGGGCGATCACCTGGGGATGCTCGCCGAGGAGACAGGCGACGATCTCGCGGGGGTCGACCCGGTGCAGAAACGACAGGGGCTCGCTCGCCCCGCCGTCTTGCATGTGGAGCAAGACCTCGTCGGCACGCGATGGGCCGAGGCGGTCGCGCAGGAACCTGCGGGCCGCGTCGACCCCGCCCTGGGCCACCGCCCCGTGCATCGCCAATTGCTCGCCGAACTGCACGACGATCTGGCGGACCTCCTCGGGCTGCAGGACCGGGAGGGACGCCATCGCCGTCGCCAGCTCCACCACTTCCGACTCGGTCATCGATTGGAGCACCCGTCGCGCGAACTCGCTCTCGAGCTGGGCCAGCACGACCGCCGCCCGCTGCGACCCCGTCAGCGGTCCTTGCCCAGCTTCCGAGCCCCGCCGGGTGACGGTCGTGGCGCCCGCCGAGGCCACCTGGAGTGCCCGCTGTGTCACGCAGCGCCGCTGCCCTGCTGGCCAAATCGTCCGAGATCCTCCGCTGGCCAGTGAGCACGTCGTTCACCATCCTTCGTCGATCGCGGCACGATGACACCCCACTCGAGGTCACCCGCCGACCTCGGCGGCGACCAGAGGTACCCCTGCCCCAGGTCGCATCCCATCTCGGCCAGCAGGCAACGTTGCTCGGATCGCTCGACCCCTTCGGCGACGACGCGCAGCCCCAGGGCGTGAGCCAGCTCGATGGTGGACTCAACGATGGCGGTGTCGGCCGTGCTGCGGCCGAGGCCGGCGACGAAGGTTCCGTCGAGCTTCAGGATCTGCACCGGGAGCCTTCGCAGGTACTGCAGTGAGGAGTAGCCGGCACCGAAGTCGTCGACCGCGAACAGGACGCCGAGGCGGTGAAGCCGTTCCACTGCCTGAGCCACCGACGACGCGTCGTCCATGAACGCGGTCTCGGTGATCTCCAGGCACACCCCCCTCGGGTCCACGCCGCTCTCCGCCATGGCGCCTGCCATCTCGTCGACGAAGTCCCGCTCTGCAAGCTGGCGAACGGAGACGTTCACCGACAGTCTGCGCGGCAGACCACCCTGCACGGCCCACGCGGCGAGCTGGGCGAAGGCCGCCCGCAGGACCCAGGAACCGACCCGGATGATCAGACCCGTCTCTTCGGCAAGAGGGACGAACTCCGCGGGCGAGATGGGCCCGAGCTTCGGGTGCGTCCACCGCAGCAGCGCCTCGACGGCGACGACGGAGCCCGACGCGAGGTCCACCACCGGCTGGTAGACGAGCCCGAGCTCCCGACGTTCGGCTGCCCGGCACAGTGCCGTAGCGAGCTCGATGCGGGCCAGCGCACGCTGGCGCATGGAGTCGTCGAACACCTCGACCCGCCCCGGACCTCCGTGCTTGGCCCGGTTCATGGCGAGGTCGGCTTCCTTGAGCAGGCTGTCGGGATCCCTCCTGGCGTCGCAGGTGACGACCATACCGATGCTGACGCTGACGGCCAGCTCTCGGTCGGCGACCTCGACAGGGCACTCCAGGACGGTCAGGATGCGTCGGGCCGCGGCTTGCGCTTCGTCGTCCGTCACCTGGCCGCAGACCACGACGAGCTCGTCCTCGGCGAAGCGGACGACCATGTCGTGCAGTCCGACCGTGCCTCGCAGCCGGCAAGCCACCGCTCGCAGCAGTTCATCGCCCACGTTGCGGCTCAGGCAGTCGTTGACCAGCCTGACGTTGTCGACGCCGACGACCAGGACCGCCAGCGAGCGTTGGCCGTTGTCGAGCTCGGCCAGGGCCTGGGCCAGCCGGTCGGCGAGGAGGCTGCGGCTCGGCAATCCGGTCAACTCGTCGGTGAGGGTCAGGTACCCCACGTCTGCCCCGTCGCTCCGGGACGGACCCAGGCGTTCGGTCGCCTGCCTGCCGCTGGGGCACTCGCCAAGCGTCCCGACCACACATCGCTGCTCGTCGGTCAACGCCGTGGTGGCAGCAGGCATCACTGCCGGGTCTGCCAGGGCGACGATGGGCGTTCCCGTTCGCGTACGCACGGAACTACGATCGTCGGCCCTGGTCCGTCTCCCTATGGGCAGCCCATCACGGACTCGTAGACGGACCCTCGCGATTCGAAGGGTACGAAGGGCTACCAGTCGACGGGGCCTGCGTATGGCGCGTCTGCACCAGGTCGAGCAGCTCCTGTTGTGAGCGCACGCCGAGCCTGCGGAACATGCTGGTGAGGTGGTTTCGTACCGTGCTCTGGCTCACGTAGAGCTGTCGGGCGATCGCCGGCACCCGCTGGCCTTCGAGCAACCGCTGCAGGATCTCCCATTGGCGGCTGGAGAGCTCGCGCAGCAAGGGAGCGGCCGCCGGGTCGAGCGCCTGCTTGAAGACCGGGTCCACGCCCGACAACGCGACCTCCGCGGCAATCCGCCGCAGGTGCCCCTCGAGCCGCGTCGCCCTGTAGGCCTCCTCGCCTTCGTCGGACCTCGGTGCGAACGCGAAGCCGAACCGCATCACGTCGCTCGCCATCATGGTCAGGACGCCGGACAGAGCGGTCCATCCACCGTCGCGGTGACAGAAGCGGAGCCGCAGTCCCACGGCCGACCGGCTGGCCGAGCAGTCGGCTACCGCCTGGAACAGCATCGGCAGGTCCTCTGCGAGCACCAGGGCGGTGATCGGCATCCTGTACAGCTCGTCGACGCTGTAGCCCAGTGATTGCTCGACGTCCTCGTTGATTCGCAGGATCCGCCAGCTGATGTCGAAGCTGCCCACGACCAATCCGGACTCCATCGCGGGCAGCGCAATCTCCGTGGGTGCCCAACCGGCGGTGGCGACGCCCTGGTCGGGCGGCACCAACAGCCACAGGGCCCGCCGCCGAGCGGTCCGGTCGATCATCAGCAGCCAGCTGTCGGCCCGCAATGCCTCGTCGTTACGCCCGACCGGTGTCAAGTGCGCCATGCACGCATCGATCGCACCCGCAGCCAAGAGGTCGAACAGCGAATCGGCGTCAGCGAAGCCGGCGAGCGGGGGGCGGGGGGCGGTGCCAACCCGGTCACCGCCGGCGGCGAGCACGTCCTCCATCGCGTGGCTCATCGAAACGATCTTCCGGTCGCGGACGTCGACGATGCCGATCGGCAACGGGCACCGACCCACGAAGCGTTCGGCGCCATCCTCCGACGTATCCATCAGGTGCACCGCTGCAACTGCCATCACGCACCCGGCGATCGTCCGACTGTCGACAGCCCGCTCGTCCATCTCCTCTCCCCGGGGAATTCGTAACACGACCCCGGCGGCACGTCGAGGCGCCCCCGAACAGCGTCATCGGTGGCCCCAATTGTTGAGGTCGCATTGTCGCCAACGGCCCGGGGTGACGGCGGGCGGGTCCCCCCGGGACGGCTGGCGCCCAGGGCGCGCGGTCCTGTCGTATCCTCGGCCCATGCCCGACGCACCCTCGTCCTCCGACAAGACCTGGCGCTACCGCTTCATCCGTCCTGGTGGCGACGAGGTCGAGACGGGTGCGTTCGGTGACGACGAGGCGGCCATGGGCCGAGCCCGCGAGCTGTCGACGTCGAGGGGGGAGGCCATCGTCGTGGAGCGCTACGGCATGGTCGACTGGCACTACGTCGACGAGGCCGACGAGCGGCCCTGAACCCCTGGCCTGCGCGGCCCGGCGCCGCGCAGGCGGAGGTCAGACCCGGGCCATGTTGCCGAAGCGCGTGTAGTGGTCGAGGAAGGCGAGCTGGACGTTGCCGACTGGGCCGTTGCGGTGCTTGGCGATCAGGATCTCAGCGGTGCCCCGGTCGGGTGAGTCGGGGTTGTAGACCTCGTCGCGGTAGATGAAGAGGACGACGTCCGCGTCCTGCTCGATCGACCCCGATTCGCGGAGGTCGGCCAGCACCGGCCGCTTGTCCTGGCGCATCTCGAGGTTGCGGGACAGCTGGGACAGGGCGATCACCGGCACGTTCAGCTCCCGGGCCAGGATCTTCAGGCCCCGGCTGATCTCGGAGACCTCGACCTGTCGGCTCTCGGCCCGGTTCCGCCCGGTCATGAGCTGCAGGTAGTCGATGACGACCAGGCCGAGGCCCTGGCGGGCCATCAGCCGCCGGGCCTTGGCCCGGATGTCCATGACCGTCACGTTGGGGTTGTCGTCGATGAAGATCGGGGCGTCGCCGAGACGGCCGATGGCGTCGGAGATCTTCGGCCAGTCGCTGTCGAGCAGGCGCCCGTTGCGCATGCGGGTGGCGTCCACCCGGGCTTCGGAGCACAGCAGCCGCTGCGTGAGCTCCAGATGGCTCATCTCGAGCGAGAAGAGGAGCACCGGCTTGGACGTGGCCATCGCCGCGTGGTTGACGATGCCGAGCGCGAAGCTGGTCTTCCCCATGGCGGGCCTGGCGCCGACGACGACGAGGTTGGAGGGCTGCAGCCCGGCCAGGCGCTCGTCGAGGTCGGTGTAGCCCGTCGGGACGCCGGTGATGGTCTCCTCGCGCTCGTACAGGTGCTCCAGGTGGTCCAGGCTCTGCGCCAGCAGGTCGCGCAGCGGCGACAGGGTGTCGACCACGCGGCGCTGCGCCACCTCGAAGACGAGCGTCTCCGCCCGGTCGACGGCCTGCTCCACGTCCTCGGGCACGCTGTAGCCGAGCTCGGCGATCTCCCCGGCCACGGCGACCAGCCGGCGCAGCAGGGCGTGCTCCTCCACGATCCGGGCGTAGTGCCCGGCGTTGGCGGTGGACGGCGTGTTCACCTGCAGCGACACCAGCAACGCGGGGTCGCCCACCGCGTCGGCCAGCCCTGAGCGCCGGAGCTCCTCCGCCACCGTGACCGGGTCGGCCGGCTCGCCGCGGGTGTACAGCGCCGTGATCGCCGCGAAGACGTGCGCGTGGGCCGGCTTGTAGAAGTCCTCGGCGGTGCAGCACTCGAGCGCGGCGGCGATGGCGTCGCGGGACAGGAGCATGGCCCCGAGGACGGACTCCTCCGCCTCGAGGTTGTGGGGCGGTACGCGACCGCCGACCGCCTGGAGCCGGCGGGGACGGGGATCGTCGAGCGTCTGGGGCATGGTGCCTCTACCCTGACCGACGACGCCTGGGGAGCGAAAGGCGCAGAACCTGTGCAAATCCCGGCACGCGCCGGGGATAGCCCTGTGGACGGCTCGGGCGCGCCGGGTCGGCCGTGCGCTGGACGAGGGTCGGTGCCACCACGGTGGCATGGTGCCCTGCGGGTGTGACGATGCCCGCACCCCGAAGGGTGCGGGCATCGTGCGCCGACCCGTGGGCCGGCACCGCCGTCGGCCGCGGCGTCAGTCCTCCTCGGCGACCACCTCGATGGTCATGTCGGCCGCCACGTTGCCGTGCAGGTGCACGGGCACGCCGTGGACGCCCACCGACTCGATCAGTCCTCCTCGGCGACCACCTCGATGGTCATGTGCGCCGCCACGTTGCTGTGCAGGTGCACGGGCACGCTGTGGACGCCCACCGACTTGATCGGCTCGTCGAGCTGGATCTTGCGGCGGTCGAGGACCACCCCGAGCTGGGCCTCCGCCGCCGCGGCCAGGTCGGCGGCCGTGACGGAGCCGAACAGCCGGCCGCTGGAGCCGGCCCGGGCGGAGATCCGCAGCGTCGGGCCGGTCAGGGCGCGGGCCACGGTCTCGGCCGCCTGGTGGTCGGCCGCCTCGCGCAGGTCTCGGCCACGGCGCATGGCGGCGGCCTGGGCCTCGATGCCGGGGGTGGCGTCGACCGCCTGGCGCTTGGGGAACAGGTAGTTGCGGGCGAAGCCCTTCGACACGTCGACGATGTCCCCGCGCTTGCCGAGGCGGTCGACGTCCTGGCGGAGCAGCACGCGCATCAGGACTCCTCTCCGGCCGACGCGGCCACCGGAGCCTCCGCAGCGGGCTGGACCCCGTCGGCCGCCGCGGTCGGCACCCGCTCGCGACCGCCGTCCCCGCGCTGGCCCTCGCGGCCGCCCTCGCGACCGCCCTCGCGACCGCCCTCGCGACCGCCCTCGCGACCGCCCTCACCGCTGCCGGGGCCGCCACGGCCACGGCCGCCACGGCCGCCGCGGCCGGCAGAGCGCTCGGTCATCATGCGCTGCGTGTACGGCAGCAGCACGAGCTCCCGGGCCGTCTTGATGGCGATGGCCACCTCGCGCTGGTGCTGCGTGCAGTTGCCGGTGACCCGGCGCGCCCGGATCTTGCCCCGGTCGCTCATGTACTTGCGCAGCATGCCGACGTCCTTGTAGTCGACCCAGGCGACCTTGTCGCGGCACAGCGCGCAGGGCTTCTTCTTCGTCCGCCGGGCGGCGTCCTTGGCGCCTCGGCGGCTGCTGCTGCTGCTGCGGTCGGTGTTCCTGGCCATCTCAGAAGGGCTCCTCGTCGTACCCGTACCCGCCGGCACCGGTGCCGGCGGCGGCGGCCGGACGGGGGGCTGCCGCCGGGCGGCCCCCCTCGGCGGGGCCGCGCCGCTCGTTCTTGGTCACCTGGGCGGTGGCCCAGCGCAGGCTGGGCCCGATCTCGTCCGCCACCACCTCCACCTTGGAGCGCTTGTCGCCCTCCGGGGTCTCCCACGACCGCTGCTCCAGGCGGCCGGTGACGATCACCCGCGAGCCGCGCGTCAGGCTCTCGGCGGCGTTCTCCGCCATCTCGCGCCAGCACACGACGTCGAAGAACGACGTCGCCTCCTCCCACTCCTGGGTCTGGCGGTTCTGCCACCGCCGGTTGACCGCCAGCCCGAAGGTGGTCGTGGCCTGGCCGGTCGGCGTGAAGCGCAGCTCGGGGTCACGCGTGACGTTGCCCACGAGCACCACGGTGTTGCCGTTGGACATCGCTGCCTCCCTCCCCGGGCTCAGCCGGCCGCGGGAGCCGCGGCCGCTGCTGCCGGCTCCGGCCGCCCGGGACGCCGGCGCTGGCCGGCGGCCGCGTCGGGCACCCGCACGATCTTGTGCCGCAGCACCTCGTCCGCCAGCGACAGGAAGCGGTCGAGCTCGGCGGCGGCGGCGGGCTCGGCGCCGAACTCCACCAGCACGTAGTACCCCTCGCGGCGGTGGCGCATCTCGTAGGCGAAGGGGCGCTTGCCCCAGCGGTCCACCCTGCCGGGCGTGCCGCCGTGGGTGCGCAGGACGTCGAGGGCCCGGTCGAGGACGGCGTTCACGGCCGTGTCCTCGGCTTGGGCGTCGAAGATGATCACTGTCTCATAGGGCCGCACGGGCGGCACACCTCCCTCCGGACCCGGCGCCTGGCGCTCGGGGCTCCGCTCGGCGGAGCAGGGGTCGTGGCAAGGTCCACCACGCTGGCGGACCGGTCCATGCTAGCCGACCGGCGGTGGGGCGCCGCCCCCCGGCGGACGGTCACCGGGCGACGCCGGCTCGGCGGCGGCTCCCGGGGCGGGAGCGGGGCCCCGGTCCACCGCGTGGTACGTCTCGGCGTCGGCGGGGAACGACCCGGCCCGGACGTCCGCCGCCCAG
>JAJZYI010000068.1 GCA_021798135.1 Actinomycetes bacterium
GCTCGAGGAATCGATCCTCGCCGCCATCGGCTCCGTGTACGCCGACGCTGCCTTCGTAGACCGTGCGTTCGCACAGGCCGTCGAGCGCGTCCACGCAGCGACCAACACCCTCCAGGAGGAGTCCACCAGGATCGACGCCGAGCTGAAGAAGACCGAGGCCGCCATCGACCGCTACCTCGCTGCCTTCGAGGACGGGACGATGTCCCCGGCACAGTGCGGCCCTCGGTTGGAGCACCTCTCCCATCGCCTCCGCCAGCTACACGCCCGCCGCGACGAGATCGCCGACATCGAGGAGCATCAGCCCCACGGTCCTGATCGGGAGCAGATCACCGCCCTGCGAGAGCGGCTCGACGCCGCCTTGGCCCGTGGTGAGACCGCCACCGTCAAGTCGGTGCTGCGCGAGCTGATCGCCACGGTCGACGTGCACGACGGGCGCCTCGTCCAGCCCCGCTTCCGGGTACCGGGCGCGGTTCGAACACGGTCAAGACTGGCAGCCCCAACGGGATTCGAACCCGTGTCTCCACCTTGAGCGTCAGAAGGCCGAAACCGCCTGATCACGTTTGCGCAGGCCAGAGGGGGTGCCGTGGCACCGATCGTCGGCTGGAGTAAGCCTGGATGGGTCCGAATCGTGACCACGAATGTGTCCACCAGACCGCGTGTTGGGCACCGCTCGCCTCGGGCGCCGACGCACGACCACCAGGCACACCACAACAGTGCTACTTTGTAGCACATGGGTGAAGTCGGGATCCGGGCGCTCAAGCAGAACGCGTCGGCTGTCGTCGCCGAGGCGGCGGCCGGCGAGACCGTCACGATCACGGACCGGAACCGGCCGGTCGCGCAGCTGATCCCGATCGCCTCGGCGCCGCTGCAACGCCTGGTGCGGGCAGGCCAGGCCCGCCCGGCAAAGGCGCAGTTCGCAGACCTGGGCGCTCCCGAACCAGGTCCGTCGCTGTCCAACGCGCTGGCCGCCCAGCGAGACGAGCAGCGGTACTGACCATGGCGGACTACCTCGACACCTCGGCGCTGGTGAAGCTCGTCGTCGCCGAAGCCGAAACCGACGCCCTCCTCGCCTGGCTGGCGCGTCGTCCGGCGCAGCCGACGTCGAGCGACCTCGCCCGCACCGAACTGCTGCGCGTCGTCCGGCGAGCTGCACCCGACCGCCTCGAGCGAGCCCGGCAAGTCCTCGACGCCGTGACGCTGATCGCACTGTCAGCCGAGACCTTCGAAGAAGCCGGCCGCCTCGCACCGCCGACGATGCGATCCCTCGACGCTCTGCACCTCGCCGCCGCGCTACGCCTCGGGGACGACCTCGACACGATCGTCACCTACGACGACCGCCTCGCAGACGCCGCCCGCCTCAACGGAACCTCGGCCGTCGCACCCGCCTGAACGGCCGTCCACCACAACCCCTGGCCTGCCCCTGGCTGCCCTGCGCCGGCAGCGCACGACACCCGCCCACACCGCGCCCCGAACGCGCCGATAGACGGGTGTGACCGAACATCGCATCCCCGTCATCGTGATCGTCGGCCCGCCTGCCGTCGGCAAGCACCGCGTCGGCGACGCACTCGCCCGACACTGCCCACCATCATGGGACCACCGATCGCCTGGATCGCTTCCCCCTCGGGCGCCGGCGTCACCGGCCCACGGATCGTCGCCACCGAAGTCGGCGACCGGCTCGCCCGACACGCCGCGAGATGCTGCACCCGCATCTGGTCACCAGCGTCGGCCGCCATCCGCGGCTGCGAACCCGCCCGGCCGCCTGCAGGCGCCTCCGTCCCCACCAGACGAGGCCGCCCACCCCCCCGGTATCCTCGCCGCATGGGCCGTCACCGCCACCCGCAGCGGATACCGCCGACCCCGACGCGCCGCCCCGTTTGCCACAGTCCCTGCCACAGAACTGTGGCAAACACCGGCGAACCGCTGCGAACGCCTGCGACGCCACCTCGGCGAACTACCTGGTCAGCACCAGATCTTCACCCAGGTGAGCAGCAGCCCCAACGGGATTCGAACCCGTGTCTCCACCTTGAGAGGGTGGTGTCCTAGGCCACTAGACGATGGGGCCGGGTGCCCGGGTGGGCTCGATGATCCTAACCGACCCGGCAGGACCCCTCGGCCGTCCCGGCCCGCAACCGGTGGGCGCAGCCCGGGCCGGCCCCCTCTGCCGGAAGCCGGCCGCTTCGCCCCGGGGACCGGCCATGCCGTCCCCGAGAGCGGTCGCCTCGGCCCTGGCGCCGCCCCTATGCCTCGGGCCTTGGCCGCCCCGTCGCTGCTGGCGGGCGGGCCGGCTTCTCCTCGGCGTCACCGGATGCCCCGCCCGCAGCGCCACCGGATGCCCCGCCCGCAGCGCCACCGGATACCCCGCCCGCAGCGCCACCGGGTGTCCTGGTCGCGGCGGCGCTGTGCCGAGTCGGGGCGCTGCCAGGCACGTCGATGCCGAAGTACCGGCTGCGGCGGTCGTGCCCGTGCTCGCCGAACGCCCCGATGGCGCGGTAGCCGGCGGACCGGTACAGGGCGACGGCCTCGGGCTGCTCGGTGCCGGTCTCCAGCCGCAGGACGAGGTAGCCGGCGGCGGTGGCCACCTCGTGCAGGTGGGCGAGCACGGCCCGGGCCACGCCACGACGCCGGCCGGCAGGGGCGACGTACAGCCGCTTCAGCTCGGCGGCCTCGTCGTCGAGCCGGCGGATGCCGCCGCAGCCGACTGCCCGGCCACCGAGCCATGCCACGACGAAGGCGCCGCCGGCCCCGGGCTCGAAGTCGGCGGCGTGCAGGTGGCCGATGCTGGTCACGCCGTAGCGGGCGCACAGCTCGGTCTCCGCCTCGGCCACCAGGGCGGCGGCCTCCGGGTCATCGACGGAGCACGCAGCGATGCGGAGGTCCGGGTCCGGCGAGCGGGGATCGCGGGCATCGCGACGACCGGGCATGGCGGCGCCCAGCGTAGGGGCGCCGCCAGCCGGGCGTGCCGCAGAGCTCGGGGGGGAGGACTCGAACCCCCAATAACAGGGCCAGAACCTGTCGTGTTGCCGATTACACCACCCCCGACCGGGTCCTCTCAGGCTAGCCGATGCGGCCAGGGCCCGTCGCACGGCCCGTCGCACGGCGCGTCACAGGTGGTCGAACAGGTCGAGACGCTGGTAGCCGATAATGCGGCCGACGGCCACCCCCACCGCCTCCTTGGCGAAGTAGGGGATGACCGCCGTGCCCCGGATGGGCGAGTCGACGGCGGGCACGGGCGAGGGGTGCAGCCCCACCGCGGTGGCGATGGCCATCGAGCGGTCCTCGTGGAAGCCGTCGGTGACGACCAGGACGTCGGTCCGGTGCGCTGGCACCAGCTCCCGGGCCGCGTCCGACAGGTTCTCCCACGAGTTGCGCCCGCCGGCCTGCAGCACGTCGGCAGCCGGCACGCCGTGGGCCGCCAGCCACGCGGCCCCGGCCTGTGCCTCGGTGTAGACGTCCCCGGGCTGCTTCGACCCGGTGACCACGACGACCGGCGCCAGGCCCTCGGTCCACAGCTGGTCGGCGGTGACCAGCCGGGCCTGCAGGTCGGGGGACGGCACGCCGTCGTACTGCGCGGAGCCCATCACCACGATGGCCTGCGACTTGTGGGGATCGGAGTGCCGGGACGTGAGCCACACCTGCACGGCGGTCACCGCCAGGTAGCCGGCTGCCAGCACGGCCAGGAGCAGGACGGGGCGCACCAGGCGCCGGACGAGGCGCCACGCGGCCCACCCGGCCACGACGCCCACGGTGTCGCGGTCCCGCCTCAGGCCCCGCCGTCGGGCGGGACCGGCCCGGCGGCCGGCCGGCCCCCTGACACGGCGCCAGCCCCGTCCCGGTGCCCGGCGCCGGCCCCGCGGCGCTCCCCGATGTCACGCCCGGCCGCACCTGCAGCGTCGGCGACCCCGCCGGCCAGGCGCTCCCGGGCGGCCCGCAGGCGACGGAGCGTCCGTTCCCTGCCGAGCACCGCCATCGACTCGAACAGCGGCGGCCCCACCCGCCGGCCGGTGACGGCCACGCGGACGGGCGCCTGCGCCTTGCCCAGCTTGCGGCCCACCTGCTCGGCGACCGCCGCCGTCGCCTGGTGGAGCATGGGCGCGTCCCAGGCGCAGCCGGCGTAGGCGGCGAGGGCGGCGTCGAGCACGTCGGCCGACACGGGGTCCGAGGCGACCGACGACCACGCCGCCTCGTCCGTCGGCGGCTCGTCGAGGAACACGAAGTCCACCATGGCCGGCACGGCGCCGAGCACGTCCACCCGCTCCTGGACGAGCGGTGCCAGCTCCCGGAAGGTCGCCTCGTCGAACCGCTCGGCCGGCCACGGCGCACCCGGCCCCGTGGTCCACGGCCGGCAGGCCCCGACGAAGGCGTCGACGTCCAGGCGCCGCACGTACTCGCCGTTCAGGTGGGTGAGCTTCTGCACGTCGAAGAAGGCCGGCGAGTGGTTGACGTCCTCGAGCCGGAAGGCGGCGACCAGCTCGCCGACGTCGAGCAGCTCCCGGCCCGACGGGTGGCTCCACCCGAGCAGGGCCAGGTAGTTGACGAACGCCTCCGGCAGGAACCCCTGCTCGCGGTACGACTCGACGGCGACGGGGTCCCGGCGCTTCGACAGCTTCTTCCGCTGCTCGTTCACCAGCATGGGCAGGTGGGCGAAGGCCGGGAGCGCGGCGTCCGGGCCCTGGAGCGCCTGCCAGATCAGCATGCCCTTGGGCGTCGACGGCAGCAGGTCCTCGCCCCGGATGACGTGGGTGATGCCCATGGCCATGTCGTCGACGGTGTTGGCCAGCACGAACAGCGGCTGGCCGCTCGACTTGACCACCACGAAGTCCTCGATGGCGCCGAGCGGGAACTCGACGTCGCCGCGCACGATGTCGTGGACGACGACGGTGCCGCCCTGGGGCACGGCGAAGCGCAGCGCCCGACCGGGCCCGCGCTCGAGCCCGCGCGCCCGGCAGTGGCCGTCGTAGCCCGGGGTGGCGTTGCCGGCGGTGCGGGCCTCGACCTGCTCCCGGGTGCAGTCGCACGCGTACAGCGCGCCGGCCGCCCACAGCCGGTCCACGGCAGCGTGGTGGTCGGCGACCCGATCGGACTGGCGGTAGGGGCCCTCGTCGGGGTCCAGGCCCAGCCAGGCCATGGCCGACAGGATCCCGTCGACCCAGTCCTCGCGGTTGCGCTCGGTGTCGGTGTCCTCGATCCGCAGCACGAACGTGCCGCCCGTCTGGCGCGCGAAGAGCCAGTTGAACAGGGCGGTGCGGGCGCTGCCGACGTGGAAGTACCCGGTCGGCGACGGGGCGAAGCGGACCCGGGGGGTGCCGGACGGGGAGCCGCCCACCGGCCCTACTCGTCCTCCACCAGGGTGATCGCCCCGGTCGGGCAGTTGGTGGCGGCCGAGCGGACGACGTCGGCGAGCTCGGGCCCCGGGTGCTCGTCGAGCACGTACAGGTACCCGTCGTCGCGCACCTCGAACACCTGCGGGGCGATGCCCATGCACACGGCGTTCGACGCGCACACGTCGTAGTCGACGACGACCTTCATCTGGGTGACCTCCGCTGGCGGCGACGGGACCGGCGCACCGACGGCCGGCGGGGAGCAGGCCTGCCGCACCCGGCGCGCCGGTGTCCGGGACGACGCCCGAAGTGTAGCGGGACGCACGGGACGGGCCAGGCCGCGCTGCTCCTGGAGCCGGGCCCGCACAGGCGGGTCAGGGCACTGCGGGCCGGCGCGGCGTGACGCTCACCGTGCGGGGACGCAGCTGGCCGCGCCGGACGAGGCGGGCAGACCGTCCTGGTTGCAGTCGCGGCCCGGGAGGTCCCCGCCGGGCAGCCGGTCCCCGGCCTCGCCCGGCGGGCCCAGCAGGGCCTCGCCCTCGACAGCCTCGCCCTCGACAGCCTCGCCCTCGACAGCCCCGCCCTCGACAGCGGGGTCGTCGGCGCGATCGGCTCCCGGCCCGCCGAGGCCGCCCCGCGACCCCGGCGTGCCCGCGGCCCGGCCGGCACCGCTGTGGCCCACCCGCTCGTATGCCGTGAACGTCGTCGTGAACGCCATCGCTGCACTCCCGCACCGCTGCCGGCGCCGGTGCCCCGGCCCCGAGCCCCACGCAGGGGCCGCCTGCCCCTGGTCAGGCCCCATCGGGGCATCGGCTGCCCACCGGCGGTTCTGTGCGGGCGCAACGGATGTTGGGCCACCGTTGGCGAGGCGAGCCGGGGCCGGGCCAGCCGGGCCCGGCGACCGGCATTGGTCTGCACGTGGGCCAGCCGTATACTCGGCGGCGAGCACGACAGGGCGTCACCGCCGCTCCGGCCATCGGGCATGGGCGGCGCCCAGCGGCGCCGGGCCCGCCGCTGGGCGGCACGCCCGGCGCCGAGCCGGGCAGCCCCGGCCGACCCGGTACGGCGTGCCGCCCAGACAGCCCGACACCTGCCCTCACGCCCACGACGACGCCGACACGCACACCGACCTGGCCCACCGGCGCCCCGGACGGCTCCCACCCGGGCCCGGACGCCGGACCCGAATGGCTGGCGGCCCGACAGCGGACCGCGGCCCGACCCGACACTGGAGGAAGCGATGCCCGACGCAGCCACCGCCGCAGCGACCGACGCGACCGCCCCTGCGACCGGCGCACAGGGCCCGGCGGCAGACGCCGAGGCCGCCCTGGTCGAGGACGAGCTGATCGTGGAGGAGATCTCCATCGACGGCATGTGCGGCGTCTACTGAGCCGCACCGGACCGCCGCTTCCCGACGAGGGCACGCCGTGACCGACCTGCCGGAGCCCGCCGACCGCCACAGCCACAGGGGCCGGGCGGCCGGGGCCGGCCCGTCGGCGCCAGCCGGCGTCGGCACCGGCTTCGACCCCGCCGGCCGCCACGGCCTGCACCCGCAGGTGGCGCTGCGCCCCGAGCCGTTCGGCGCGCTCGCCTACCACTACGGCAACCGCCGCCTCACGTTCGTCCGCTCCCAGGAGGTGGTCGACCTGCTGCGCGACCTGGACCGCTACCCGAGCGTCACCGACGCCGTCACGGCATCTGGCATCGAGCCCCGCCGCCACGCGGCGGTGCTGCGCGCCCTCGGCCAGCTCTGGCGCTCGGAGGTGATCCGTGCCTGCTGAGACCGCCGCACCGGCCCTGCGCGCCGCGTCGACGGGCCTGACCGGCCAGCTGCGCGGCGGCCTGGACGCCCCCATCTGCCTGACCTGGGAGCTGACGTACGCCTGCAACCTGGCGTGCGTGCACTGCCTGTCGAGCTCGGGACGCCGGGACCCGTCCGAGCTGACCACGGCCGAGGCCCGCGCCTTCGTCGACGAGCTGGCCGCCATGCAGGTCTTCTACGTCAACGTCGGCGGCGGCGAGCCCACGGTGCGCCCGGACTTCTACGACCTCGTCCGCTACGCCGTGGACCACGGCGTCGGCGTCAAGTTCTCGACCAACGGCGGCACCATGACCGCCGAGCGGGCCCGCCGGCTCGCCGCCATGGACTACGTCGACGTCCAGGTGAGCGTGGACGGCGCCCGCCCCGAGACGAACGACCCGGTGCGCGGCGACGGGTCGTTCGCCGCCGCCACCCGGGCCATGGCGCTGCTGGCCGACGCCGGCTTCGGCGGGTTCAAGGTGTCGGTGGTGGTGACCCGCCTGAACGTCGGCGAGCTCGACGACCTCGCCGCGCTGGCCGAGGGCTACGGCGCCGAGCTGCGCCTGACCCGGCTGCGACCGTCGGGACGCGGCGCCGCAACCTGGCACGAGCTGCACCCGACGGCCGAGCAGCAGCGCGAGCTGCACCGGTGGCTCGTCGACCGGCCCGAGGTGCTAACCGGCGACTCGTTCTTCCACCTGTCGGCGCTGGGCGAGCCGCTGCCTGGCCTGAACCTGTGCGGGGCGGGGCGGGTCGTGTGCCTCGTCGACCCCGTCGGCGACGTGTACGCCTGCCCGTTCGTGATGGCACCCGAGTTCCGAGCCGGCAGCGTCCGCGACGCCGGGGGCTTCGCCGGCGTGTGGCGGCACGCGTCGCTGTTCGCCGGCCTGCGCGAGCCGTCGACGGGCGGCGCGTGCAACGCGTGCGACGCCTTCGGCGCGTGCCAGGGCGGCTGCATGGCGGCCAAGTTCCACACCGGCCTGCCGCTCGACGGCCCCGACCCCGAGTGCGTCCGGGGGCACGGCGAGGCGGCCCTGGCCGCGCTGCCGCCCGGATCCGCGCGGCTCCCCGGTCCCGGCCACTCCAAGGCCGCTCCGGTCTCGGTGCCCGTGCTGCTCGGCGCCAGCCGGCGGTGAGCCCGGCAGAGCCCGGCACCGCAGCCGGCGGTCACCCCCCGGCACCCGCAGCCCGGGGCGCCGACGAGCTCGGCTCCCTCCTGCGGCCACTGGACCTCGGCCCGCGGCGGGCCCCCAACCGCCTGCTCTTCGGCCCCCACGAGACCAACCTGGCCCGGCGCCGGGCCGTGTCCGACCGCCACGTCGCCTACTACCGCCGGCGCGCCGCCGGCGGCTGCGGCACCGTCGTGTGCGAGACGGCGTCCGTCCACCCGTCGGACTGGCCGTACGAGCGGGCGCCGCTCGCCGCCGAGAGCGCCGAGGGCTGGGCGGCTGCCGCCGCCGCCTGCCACGGGGAGGGCGCCCTGTTCGTCGCGTCGCTCGGTCACGCCGGCAGCCAGGGGTCGAGCGCCTACCACCAAGAGGCGCTGTGGGCCCCGGGCCGGGTCCCCGACGTCGCCACCCGCGAGGTGCCCAAGGCCATGGAGCCCCAGGACGTCGCCGAGCTGGTCGACGGCTTCGCCGCCGCCACGGCGCTGGCCCTGGACGCCGGCGCCGACGGTGTCGAGGTCAACGCCGGCCAGCACAGCCTGCTGCGCCAGTTCCTGTCGGGGCTCACCAACCAGCGCGACGACGAGTGGGGCCAGGACCGCGCCCTGCTGGTCGACCAGGTCCTCCGGGCCGTGGCCGCCGTGGCCCGGCCCCGCGGCGCCGCGGTGGGACTGCGGCTGTCGTGCGACGAGCTGGCTCCGTGGGCCGGCATCGTGCCCGAGGCCGGGGCCGAGGTGGCCGCCCGGCTCGCCCCCGCGGTCGACTACGTGACGGTGGTGCGCGGCTCGATCTTCACCGCCTGGGCGACCCGGCCCGACGGCCACGTCCCGGCCGGCTTCAACGGCGACCTGGTGGCGCAGGTCGCCGCCTCCGTGCGGGCCGCGGCGCCGGACACCCGGGTGGTCGCCCAGGGCTCGATCGTCGACGCGTCGATGGCCGCCGCCCTCGTCGACGGCGGTGCCTGCGACCTGGTGGAGATGACCCGGGCGCAGATCGCCGAGCCGGACCTCGGCCGCCTGCTGGCCGCCGGCAGGGCCGGCTCGGCGCGGCCCTGCGTGCTGTGCAACCAGTGGTGCCAGGTGCGCGACGCCCGCAACCCCATCGTGAGCTGCGTGGTCGAGCCGGCCGCCGGGCACGAGACCGACGAGCCGACGCTCGACTGGGTCGCCGCGGCGCTCGCCGGGAGCGGCGGCCGCGGCGGCGCTGGGCCGGTCCTCGTCGTCGGCGGTGGGCCGGCCGGGCTGGAGTGCGCCCGCGTCCTCGGCGAGGCCGGACGGCACGTGACGTTGCTCGACGCCGGCGACGAGCCGGGCGGCGCGCTGCACGCAGCGGCCGCCGCGCCCGGCCACCAGCGCCTCGCCGCCTTCCGCGAGTGGCTCGTCGCCCGGTGCCTCCAAGCCGGCGTCGACGTGCGCCGGCGGGAGGTCGCCGACGCCGCCCGGGTGGAGCGGCACGAGGGCCCCGTCGTGCTCTGCACCGGCTCGCTTCCCGGCGATCCTGCGTTCGACCGAGCCGAGGGGACGACCGTGCTGGCCACCGGCGACGTCCTGGGCGCCGCGGCACGGCCCGACCCGGATGCCGCGGCACGGCCCGACCCGGATGCCGCGGCACGGCCCGACCCGGATGCCGCGGCGCCCGACGCGCCGGTCGTCGTCTGGGACCCGGTCGGAGGGCCCGAGGGCGTGGCCGTCGCCGAGCACCTGCAGGCCCAGCCGGGCCGGTCCGGACCGGTCACGCTGGTCACCCCGGACATGGTCGTGGGCCAGCAGCTGTCGCTCACCGGCGACCTCGCCCCCGCCAACAGCCGTCTGCAGGCGGCCGGCGTGAACCTGGTGCGCCACGCGGTGCTCAAGAGCGCCGGCGGCGGCACCGCCCGGGTCGAGGACCGCTTCTCGGGACAGGTGCGGTCGATCCCGGCGGCCGTCGTGGTGGACGCGGGCGCCCGGCTGCCCGACGACCGCCTGTGGCGGCAGACCGGCGGCCACCATCGCCGGGCAGGCGACGCCGTCGCCCCCCGCACGCTGGGCGAGGCGGTGCTGGAGGGGCGCCGCGCCGCGCTCGCCGTCCTCGGTGGCGCCCCCGCCTCCGCACCCGCCTCGGCCTCCGCCCCCGCGGCCGGCACCGCCGCGGCCGCTTCCGGGGAGGCAGCGCTATGACCGCTCCCCCGCACCAACGCTACCCGCTGCTGTTCTCGCCCCTGCGGCTCGGTCCCGTCACCGTCGCCAACCGGATCGTCTTCTCCGCGCACCTGACCAACTACGCGGAGGACGGGCACCCCACCGAGCAGCACGCCGCCTACTACTCGGCGCGTGCCGCTGGCGGCGCGGGGCTGGTGATCACCGAGGAGCACTCGGTGCACCCGACCGACTGGCCCTACGAGAAGCTGATCCACGGCTTCGACCCGGGCGTCGTCCCCGGCTACCGGCGGATCACCGACGCGGTCCACCGGCACGGGACCCCCATCTTCGCCCAGATCAACCACAACGGCGGCCAGGCGTCGGGCATGTACAGCCGCCTGCCGGTGTGGGCGCCGTCACCCGTACCCGACCCGCTGTTCCGCGAGGTGCCCAAGGAGGTCGACCAGGCCGAGATCGCCGAGGTCGTCGCCGGCTACGCCACGACCGCCGGGCACTGCCGCCAGGGCGGCTTCGACGGCGTGGAGCTGCAGTGCTCCCACAGCTCGATCGTCCGCGGCTTCCTGTCGCCGGCCACCAACCGGCGCACCGACGCCTACGGTGGCAGCCTGGCCAACCGGGTCCGGCTCCTCCTGGAGGTCGTGGAGGCGGTCCGCGAGGCCATCGGCCCCGCCATGGCCCTCGGCGTGCGCCTGTGCGGCGACGAGCTGATCGAGGGCGGCACCACCATCGACGACGCGGTGGCCGTCGCCCGCATGGTGGCGGACCACGGCGGCGTCGACTACGTCAACACGTCCATCGGCGTGGCCACCGCCTCCCTCTACATGATCGAGGCGTCGATGCACGTGCCGCCGGGCTACGCCATGTTCATCCCGAGCGCCATCCGCGATGCCGTCGACCTGCCGGTCGTCGGCGTAGGCCGGTTCAAGGACCCGCTGCAGGCCGAGCGCGCCCTGGCATCGGGCCACTGCGACCTGGTGGGCATCGTCCGGGGCCAGATCGCCGACGCCCAGCTCGCCGCCAAGGCGCGCGAGGGCCGCACCGACGACATCCGCCTGTGCCTGTCGTGCAACCAGGAGTGCGTCGGCCGCATGGGATTGAACCGCTGGCTCGGCTGCATCGAGAACCCGTCGACCGGACGCGAGGCGACCGGGGCGCCGCTGCCCTGGAACCTGCAGCCCCGCACCGCGGGCGTCCAGCACCAGGCGGGGCATCTGCGCCAGGTGCCCCCGCCGGCACACACCGCGCCCGGCACGGCCGCCAGCCACACCACGCCCGGCACGGCCGCCAGCCACACCACGCCGGGGAGCGGGCCCGGCCCGGCGGCGGGGCCAGCGGCACGCCGGCGCCACGCGCCGCCGGTCGCGTCAGGACCGGTCGTCGTCGTGGGCGCCGGTCCGGGCGGGCTGCAGGCGGCAGCAGCAGCCGCCCGACGTGGGCACCGGGTGACCGTGCTGGAGCGCGAGGACGTCCCCGGCGGCCAGGTGCGCCTGGCTGCCGCGGTGCCGAGCCGGGCCGAGCTCGGCGACCTGGTCCGCAACCAGGTGAACGAGTGCCGGCGGCTGGGCGTGGAGATCCGGTTCGGGGTCGACGCCGACGTCCCGTCCGTCCTGGCCCTCGCCCCCGCCGCCGTGGTCGTCGCCACGGGTGCCGTGCCCGACACGCCGTGGTGGGTGCCGCCGGGCACGGCGCAGGTGTGCGACGTGCGCCACGTCGTCGAGGGGACCGCCGAGCCCGCCGGGGACGTCCTGGTCGTCGACGAGCTCGGGTTCCACCAGGCGACGAGCGTCGCCGAGCTGCTGGCGGACCGGGGGTGCCGGGTCGAGATCGTCACCCCCGGGATGGTCGTGGGGCAGGATCTCGGCATCACCCTCGACCTCGAGACGTTCAACATGCGAGCCGCGGCCAAGGGCATCGCGCAGGCCACCGACCTGGTGCCCAACGGCATCGACGGTGGCGCCGTGCAGCTCCTGCACCACCCCACGGGCCGCACCGAGCGCCGCAGCGTGGACTGGGTGGTCCTGGCCGTGCCACCGGCGCCCGACGACGCCCTGTACCGGGCCCTGCGGTCCGAAGCGCCGCGGGTCGCCGTGCACCGCGTCGGCGACTGCGTGGCGCCCCGCCGGGCCCACGCCGCCGTGGTGGAGGGTGAGCGGGTGGGAGCGGCGCTGTGACCGCCACAGGGGAGCCGCCGCGCGGCCGCCCGCCGCTGCCGGCCAGCAGCCGCGCGGCGCTCCCGCCGCGCGCAGCCGCCGGCACCACACCTCCAGCCGGCACCACACCTCCGGCCTCCGGCGCACCCGCACCCGCACCCGCACCCGCACCCGCACCCGCACCCGCACCCGCACCCGCACCCGCACCCGCACCCGC
>JAJZYI010000069.1 GCA_021798135.1 Actinomycetes bacterium
GCGGTAGCGGGGGCGGCGGCCCTGCCTGCGCGGCCTGCAGCGGGTGGGGCGGCGGCCGTGCCTGGCTCGGGCGGCACGGCGCTCACGGCCGGACGCGGGGCGCCGCGGACAAGTTGACCGGGGGTCCGCGCCCTGCCAACGTTGGCCCGCCCGGCCTTGCGGCCGGGTCACGACAGGAGGACCGGACATGGGCTCGCTCGACGGACGGGTGGCGGTGATCACCGGCGCGGGCCGCGGCATCGGGCGCGAGCACGCGCTGCTGTTCGCGGCGGAGGGCGCCAAGGTCGTGGTGAACGATCTCGGGGGGTCCCTGGACGGCTCGGGCGGCGACCGTTCCGCTGCCCAGCAGGTGGTCGACGAGATCACGGCGATGGGCGGCGACGCCGTGGCGAGCACCGACGACATCACCGACTGGGACGGCGGCAAGCGCCTGGTGGACACCGCCGTGGAGGCGTTCGGCGACCTGCACGTGCTGGTCAACAACGCCGGCATCCTGCGGGACAAGATGCTCGTGAACATGTCCGAAGCGGAGTGGGACGCCGTCGTCCACGTCCACCTCAAGGGGCACTTCGTCCCGACGCGCCATGCGGCGGGCTACTGGCGCGAGCGGGCCAAGGCGGGGCACGAGGTGAACGCCGCCATCGTGAACACCTCGTCGACCTCGGGCCTGCTGGGCAACCCGGGCCAGGCCAACTACGGGGCGGCCAAGGCCGGCATCGGCGCCTTCACCATCATCTGCGCCCAGGAGCTGGGCCGCTACGGCGTGCGGGTGAACGCCATCGCACCGGCCGCACGCACCCGCATGACCGAGCAGACCCCGGGCCTGTCCGACATCGTGGCCAAGCCGCACGATCCCGGCACCTTCGACGTCTGGGACCCGGCCAACATCTCGCCGCTGGTGGCCGCGCTGTCGACCGCCTCGTGCACCATCACCGGCAGGGCGTTCTTCGTCCAGGGCGGCCAGGTCCGGCTGTTCCAGCCCTGGACGATGACCGAGACCCTGGAGAAGCACGGGCGCTGGGACGTGGCCGAGCTGGCCGCCCAGCTGCCCTCGCTCGTCCCGGCCGGCTGAGCCGCCCTCGCCCGTCCCGGCCGGCTGAGCCGGGGGTCTCGCGATGCCGGGTGCCGCGTGCGGCGCGCGCAGTGCCCGCCCGGTGCGGCTCAGGCCGTGATGTCCTTGAGCCGCTGGGCGATCTGCTGGGCGCTGGCGTCCGGCGGGGCGGCCTGCAGGGCCATGAGCTTGGACATGTCGCCCTCGACCTTGATCTTGCCGGCCATGAATGCCTGCATGCCTGCCTGGGGGTTGCCCTCGATCAGGATGGACTTCGCCGTCGCGTAGTCGACGGTGACCTTCAGGTCGGCAGCGTCGAGGTGGCCGAGGTCGAGCCGCATGTCGCCGCCGGTGGTGTCCATGTGGGCGTCGACCGGGGCGTTGCCGAAGGGCACCTCGGTGATGACCAGGTTCATCCGGACCTTGTGGGGCACGGCGCCGCCCGCACCGCCGAGCTCCTCGCGGATCTTGCGGGCCTCGGCGACCCATTCGTCGCTCAGGAACTGGTACTGGGACATCGTCGCGCGCTCCTCGGCTGCTCGCCCGTCGGGCTCCGTCACCGCTGCTGCCCGTGGTGGGCACGGTGCTTGCCGTGCTCCCACCGGCAACCGGTGATCGTACCGGCGACCGGCGTTCCCCCGGCAGGCCACCCTCCGGTGGCCGAGCGGCACCACGGGCTCCCCTCCCCGGCGCTGCTCGGCCGTCACGATACAGCGGCGCCGGGAGCGGCGCTGGCAGGCGGGCCGGGGCGGCGCCGGGCAGCACTAGCATGCCGGCGTGACCGAACCGCCCACGCCAGCGGGAGGCGCCGAGCCAGCCCGGATCACCCGCGAGGAGACGGCGCACGTGGCCCGCCTCGCCCGCATCGCCCTCACCGAGGACGAGCTCGACCGCTACGCGCCGCAGCTCGCCAGCGTGCTCGAGCACGCCGCCCAGGTCGCTGCCCTCGACACGGCCGGGGCCGCGCCCACCGCACACCCCTTCCCGCTGCGCAACGTGCTGCGGCCGGACGAGCCGAGGCCGTCGCTCGACCCGCAGGTCGTGCTGGCCGAGGCGCCCGCTGCCGAGGAGGGGCGCTTCAGGGTGCCTCGCATCCTGGGGGAAGCGCCATGAGCGGCGCCGCGACGACGCCGGCGCTGGCCATCGCCGACGCCGTCCGGCGACGTGAGCGCCGGGCGGTCGAGGTGGTGGAGGAGCACCTGGCGGCGATCGCCGAGGTGGACGGCGGGCTGGGCTGCTTCTTGGAGGTCACCGCCGACCAGGCCCGGCGGCGGGCAGCGGAGGTCGACGCGGCCGTCGACGCCGGCCGCGACCCGGGGCCGCTGGCCGGCGTGCCGGTGGCGGTCAAGGACAACCTGTGCACGCAGGGCGTCCCCACGACGTGCGCCTCTCGCATCCTCCAGGGCTGGCACCCGCCCTACGACGCGACCGTGGTGACGCGGTTGGCCGGCGCCGGCGCGGTGGTGGTCGGCAAGACCAACCTCGACGAGTTCGCCATGGGCTCGTCGACCGAGAGCTCGGCCTTCGGGCCCACTCGCAACCCGCACGACCCCGAGCGCGTGCCGGGCGGGTCGAGCGGGGGGTCGGCGGCGGCCGTCGCTGCCGGCCTGGCGCCGCTCGCGCTCGGCTCGGACACGGGCGGCTCCATCCGCCAGCCCGCTGCGTTGTGCGGCGTCGTCGGGATGAAGCCGACGTACGGCACGGTGTCCCGCTACGGCCTCGTCGCCTTCGCCAGCTCGCTCGACCAGGTCGGCCCGTTCGCCCGCTCGGTCGCGGACGCCGCCGCGCTCTACGACGCCATCGCGGGTCACGACCCGTGTGACTCCACGTCGCTCCACCAGGTCCCGCCGGCCTGCGGTCCCGCCGTGGGGTCCGGGGTGGGAGGCCTGCGGGTGGGGCTCGTGACCGAGCTGACCGAGGCCGAGGGCGTGCAGGCCGACGTCCGCCGCCGGGTGGCTGAGGCGGCCGAGGCCCTGGCGTCGGCGGGAGCGACGGTCGATCCCGTGTCGATCCCCGAGCTGCGGGTGGCGCTCCCCGCCTACTACCTGCTGGCCCCGGCCGAGGCCTCGTCCAACCTCGCCCGCTACGACGGCGTCCGCTACGGGCTGCGCGTCGACGGGGACGACGTCGCCGACATGAACGCCCGCACCCGGGAGGCCGGGTTCGGCGCCGAGGTGAAGCGCCGGATCCTGCTCGGCACCTACGCCCTGTCCGCCGGCTACTACGACGCCTACTACGGCCAGGCGCAGCGGGTCCGGACGCTCATCATCCAGGCGTTCCGGCGGGCGTACGAGGACTTCGACGTGCTGCTGTCGGCCACGACGCCGAGCACGGCCTTCCGCCTGGGTGAGAAGGTCGACGACCCGCTCGCCATGTACCTGAGCGACGTCTGCACCATCCCGACCAACCTCGCCGGCCACCCGGCCATGAGCGTGCCGTTCGGCACCGACGGCGCCGGCCTGCCGGTGGGCGTGCAGGTGCTGGCGCCGGCCCTCGGCGAGGCCGTGATGGTGGCGGCCGCCGCGGTGCTGGAGCAGGCCGCGCCGCCGACGTCCCTGCCGACGGTGGCGGCACCGACGCTGACCGGTGCCGGCACCGGCCGCGGTGCGGCGACCGGAGGTGCGCGGTGAGCGCCCCCGACGGCTGGGAGGCCGTGATCGGCCTGGAGGTCCACTGCGAGCTCAGGACCCGCACCAAGCTGTTCTGCGGGTGCCGCAACGCGTTCGGCTCCGAGCCGAACACCAACGTCTGCCCGGTCTGCCTCGGCCTGCCGGGGTCGCTCCCGGTGCTGAACGAGGCGGCCGTGGAGCTGGCCATGCGCATCGGCGCCGCGCTGCACTGCGAGATCCGGCCGTCGGTCTTCCACCGGAAGAACTACTTCTACCCGGACATGCCGAAGGACTACCAGGTCAGCCAGTACGACGAGCCCATCAACGTCGACGGCTACCTGGACCTCCCCGACGGCTCGCGGGTGGGGATCGTCCGGGCGCACATCGAGGAGGACACCGGCAAGACCTCCCACGTCGGGGAGACGGGCCGGATCCACGGTGCCGGGCACGCCCTGGTGGACTACAACCGCGCCGGGGTCCCCCTGGTCGAGATCGTGTCGGCCCCCGACATCACGACCGCTGCCCAGGCCCGGCTGTACGCGGCGGAGCTGCGGGCCATCCTGGTGGCGTCGGGCGCCTCCGACGGCCGCATGGAGGAGGGCTCCATGCGGGTCGACGCCAACGTGTCGGTCCGCCGGGTCGGGGACGTCCGGCTCGGCACCCGCTGCGAGGTGAAGAACCTGAACTCGCTGCGCTCGCTGGCCCGGGCCGTCGACCACGAGATCGAGCGCCAGGTGGGCGTGATCGAGTCCGGCGGCGTGGTGGAGCAGCAGACCCGGCACTGGGACGAGGACCAGGGCTGCACCGTGGCGCTGCGCTCCAAGGAGGAGGCCTTCGACTACCGCTACTTCCCGGAGCCGGACCTGGTGCCCCTCGACCCCGACGCGGCGTGGATCGAGCGGGTGCGCGCGTCCCTCGGCCCGATGCCTGCCGACCGGCGCGCCGCCGTGACGGCGCTGCTCGGGGGCGGGGAGCCGAGCGACGCGCGCTCCGACCAGGTTGCCACGGTCGTCGAGCTGGGCCTCGACCACCTGGTCACCGCCGCCGCTTCGGCCGGCGTGGACCCCGCCCTGGCCCTCGCCCGGACAGCGAACGAGGCTGCCGCGGCCGCCGAGGCCGCCCGCAGCGTCGACCCGGCTGCCTACGCCGCCCTGCTGCAGATGGAGCAGCGCCAGGAGTTGTCGGCGACCCAGGCCAAGGCGGTGCTGGCCGAGCTGATGGCCGGCGGCGGCGACCCGGCCCAGATCGCCGGTCGCATGGGGTTCGAGGCGCTGGCCGCCGACTCGCTGGCCGAGGTGGTGGCGGCGGTGGTGGCCGAGCACCCCGACGAGTGGGAGCGGTTCTGCGGCGGGGAGGCCAAGCTCGCCGGCTTCTTCACCGGGCACGTGATGCGGCGCACCCAGGGCAAGGCCAACGGCAAGGCGGTGGCCGCCGAGCTCGCCCGGCTGCGCGGCTGACGGGGCCCCGGGGGCTGGCGGGGCCCGGCGCCGGCGCTGCCACGGCGGTGGGGGAGAGCCGGGGGCGCCGGCGAGCAGCCGAGGGGTCGGGCGGCGGTGGGGCCGGGTGGCCACGGTCCGGGAGCCGGTCCGGGTGGCTAGGGCCCGTGCGTGGCCCCGGGGGCGGGCGACCCCGTATCCTCGGGGCATGCCCGACGCCGGACACGAACCCGCAGCCACCGAGCACCCGGACCTGAAGATCCGCAGCCGTGACGTCACCGAGGGCCCGACCCGGGCCCCGGCGCGCGCCATGCTCCGGGCCATCGGCATGACCGACGACGACTGGGACAAGCCGCAGGTGGGCGTGGCGTCGTCGTGGAACGAGGTCACCCCGTGCAACCTGCCGCTCGACCACCTGGCCAAGCGGGCCAAGGACGGCGTCCACGCCGCGGGCGGGTTCCCCATCGAGTTCGTCACCATCGCGGTGTCCGACGGCATCTCGATGGGGCACGAGGGCATGCGGGCGTCGCTCGTGTCCCGCGAGGTCATCGCCGACTCGGTGGAGACGATGATGCACGCCGAGCGGTTCGACGCGCTGGTCACCTTCGCGGGCTGCGACAAGTCGCTGCCGGGGATGCTCATGGCCGCCGCCCGCCTCGACCTGCCCTCGGTGTTCCTCTACGGCGGCTCGATCCTGCCGGGCCGGCTCGGTGACCAGGCGCTCGACATCGTGAGCGTCTTCGAGGCCGTGGGGGCCCACGCCACCGGCGCCCTGTCGGATGCCGAGCTGTCGCTCATCGAGCACAACGCGTGCCCGACCGCCGGGTCGTGCGCCGGCATGTTCACGGCCAACACCATGGCGTCGGTCGCCGAGGCGATCGGCATGTCGCTGCCCGGCTCGGCGTCGCCCCCCGCCGTCGACCGCCGCCGGTCCGACCTCGCGTACGAGAGCGGTCGGGCCGTGGTGCGCCTGCTCGAGCTCGGCGTGCGGCCGCGGCAGATCATGACCAAGGGGGCCTTCGAGAACGCCATCGCGGTGGTGATGGCGCTGGGCGGCTCCACGAACGCCGTGCTCCACCTGATGGCCATCGCCCACGAGGCCCGCGTCGACCTCGCGCTCGACGACTTCAACCGCATCGCGGCGAGGGTGCCGCACATCGCCGACACCAAGCCGCACGGCAAGTTCCACATGGCGGACATCGACCGGATCGGCGGGGTGGCCGTGGTCATGCGGGAGCTGCTCGACGCCGGCCTGCTGCACGGCGACTGCATGACGGTGACCGGGAAGACCGTCGCCGAGAACCTCGCCGAGCTGGACCCGCCGGCGGCCGACGGCGTCGTGGTGCACCCCCTGTCGGACCCCATCCACGCGAGCGGCGGCATCGCGGTGCTGTCGGGGAGCCTGGCCCCCAGGGGCTCGGTGGTGAAGGTCGCCGGGCTGGACGTGGAGCACTTCGACGGCACCGCGCGGGTGTTCGACGGCGAGCAGGGCGCGCTCGACGCCATCCTGGCCGGCGAGATCCAGCCCGGCACCGTGGTGGTCATCCGTTACGAGGGTCCCAAGGGCGGCCCCGGCATGCGGGAGATGCTGGCCGTCACCGGGGCCATGAAGGGCGCCGGCCGCGGGAGCGACAGCGCGCTCGTCACCGACGGCCGCTTCTCCGGCGGCACCCACGGGTTCTGCGTGGGGCACGTGGCTCCCGAGGCGGTCGACGGCGGGCCCATCGCCCTGGTGGCTGACGGCGACCGGATCGTGATCGACGTGCCCGGCCACCGCATCGACCTCATGGTCGACGAGGCCGAGCTCGAGCGTCGCCGGGCCCAGCTGCAAGCGCCCGAGCCCAGGTACACGACGGGCGTGCTGGCCAAGTACGCCCGCCTCGTCACCGGCGCCGAGCGCGGGGCCGTCACCGAGCCTTAGGCAGGAGGGCGTCGACGGCTGGCCGCCCGTCGACGGCTGGCTGTCCGTCGGCGCCCTTGCCTTCCGTCGGCGGCCGTCCGTCGGCGGCCGCCCCGGGCGCGGGGTGCTCACTGGCGGCCCGGCTCCTTGCCAGGTGTACCGGACCGTGGCAGAATGGCGTGATCATGACCACGTCTCGCCCTTCGACCCGACTGGTACGCCTGGCCTAGCGCACGCCTGGTCCGGCCCCGTCGCGTGCGCTCTCCGACCTCCCTCGACGGGAGGTCGCTGCAATTCAGGGGCCGATCGCTGGCTGGCAGGACGATCGCCTGCGGGTGGCGAGGGCGGCGGCACGGTCCGGCGTCCCGGCCCAGCCGGACCCGGCCCGGTGGGTCGGACCCCGCTCCGACCGCCGCCCGAGCACCGACCGGACCGACGATCGGGCGTCCACCGCAAACCCGCACCGCACACCCGCACCGCACACCCGCACCGCACACCCGCACCGCACACCCGCACCGCACACCCGCACCGCACACCCACACGACGAGGACGGCACGCCATGCGACTGACCGGCGCCCAGGCGCTCATCAAGAGCCTAGAGATGCAGCACGTCGAGGCCATCTTCGGCCTGCCCGGCGGGGCGATCCTGCCCGTCTACGACCCGCTGCTCGACTCTTCGATCCGCCACATCCTGGTCCGCCACGAGCAGGGCGCCGGGCACGCCGCCGAGGGCTACGCCCATGTCACCGGACGGCCCGGCGTGGCCATGGTGACGAGCGGTCCCGGAGCCACCAACATCGTGACGCCGCTCATGGACGCCATGATGGACTCGATCCCCCTGGTGGTGGTGTCCGGCCAGGTGGCGACGGCCTCGATCGGGACCGACGCCTTCCAGGAGACGGCGATCACGAGCATCACCCAGGGCATCACCAAGCACAACTGGCTGGTGACCGAGGCTGCCGACATCCCCCGGGTGGTGGCCGAGGCGTTCCACGTGGCGACGACCGGTCGCCCGGGGCCCGTGCTCGTGGACGTGCCGAAGGACGTCGCCAACGCCACCATGGAGTGGTACTGGCCGTCCTCCGACGAGCTCGACCTGCCCGGGTACCACCCGGTGACCGAGGGCGACCCGGCGCTGGTGCGCCAGGCCGCCGAGCTCGTCCTGGCGGCGCAGCGCCCGGTGATCTACGCAGGTGGCGGCATCCTGAAGGCGAGGGCGGCGGAGGCCCTGCGCGCGCTGGTCGATCGTACGGGCATCCCCGTCGTCACCACGCTCATGGCGCGTGGCGCCTTCCCCGACTCGCACCCGCTCAACCTGGGCATGCCGGGCATGCACGGCAACTACACGGCCGTCACGGCCATGCAGCGCGCCGACCTCCTGCTGGCGCTGGGCAGCCGCTTCGACGACCGGGTGACCGGCAGGATCTCGGCGTTCGCGCCGGGGGCGAAGGTCGTCCACGTCGACATCGACCCCGCCGAGCTCGGCAAGATCCGCCGGCCGGACGTGGCCATCGCCGGCGACTGCCGGGTGGTGATCGACGAGCTGGTCACCGCGCTCGACCAGCTCGGCCTGGCCGCCGACGGCACGGCGGCGGGCGGCTCGCCGGCCGCCCGCCGGCCCGATGTCGAGCCGTGGAGAGCCCAGGTCCGCACGTGGCAGGCGGAGCACCCGCTCCGGTACCGGCAGGAGGAGGGCGGGCCGCTCAAGCCGCAGTTCGTGGTGGAGACGCTCCGGGACATGACGCCCGACGACACGATCGTCGCTGCCGGCGTGGGCCAGCACCAGATGTGGGCGTCGCAGTACTGGCGCTTCGACCACCCCTACACCTGGGTCAACTCGGGCGGCGCCGGCACCATGGGCTTCGCCGTGCCGGCCGCCCTCGGGGCGAAGGTGGGCCGGCCCGGGTCCATGGTGTGGGCCATCGACGGCGACGGCTGCTTCCAGATGACGGCCCAGGAGCTGGTGACCGCCACCGCCGAGCGCATCCCGATCAAGGTCGCGATCCTCAACAACGCCTACCTCGGCATGGTTCGCCAGTGGCAGGAGCTGTTCTACGAGGAGCGGTACTCGGAGGTGTACCTGTCCCCCGACCTCCCCGACTACGTCAAGTGGGCCGAGGCCATGGGGTGCGTGGGCATGCGCGTGGAGTCGGCGGACGACGTGGCACCGGCGATCGACAAGGCCAACGCCATCGACGACCGGCCGGTCGTCATCGACTTCCGGACCGACGCCTTCGAGAAGGTGTACCCGATGGTCCCCGCCGGTGCGTCCAACGACGACATCATCGAGGGCCCGAGCGAGGGGGAGCGCGGGCGGTGAGCCAGCCGACGACCAGCCAGCCGACGACCAGCCAGCCGACGACCAGCCAGCCGACGACCGGAGCGCCAGCGACCGTGCCGAACGCAGCGGCCGATCCGGGGGGCGCCCGCCACCACCTCCTGTCGGTCCTGGTGGAGAACAAGGCGGGCGTGCTCGCCCGGGTGGCGAGCCTGTTCAGCCGCCGCGGCTACAACATCTTCTCCCTGGCGGTGGCGCCCACCGACGACGAGCGCTTCAGCCGCATCACCATCGTCGTGGATGTGGAGTCCGCCCCGCTGGAGCAGATCGTCCAGCAGCTCGACAAGCTGGTGAACGTCGTGAGCATCTCCGAGCTGGCACCCGAGCGCGCCATCGAGCGCGAGCTGCTGCTCGCCACCGTGGACGCCGACCCGGGCCAGCGGGTGGAGGTGGCGGCCCTCGCCGGGATCTTCCACGGAGCGGTCATCGACGTCGCGTCCGACCGGGTCACGGTGGCGGTGACCGGGACGCCCGACGACCTCGACGGCGTGGAGGACCTGCTGGCGCCCTTCGGCATCGTCGAGCTGCAGCGGACCGGTCGCGTCGCCCTGCCCAAGCTCGGCAGCCGCCGCCGGCTGCAGCCGGTGGCCGACCGGGCGGGCTGACCGGCCCGCTGCCGCGGGCTCCACGCCGGGTCCTGGCGCCTCCGGTTTCGCCGCGTCGCGCCGGGCGTGGCAGCATCGGAGGCACCGCGGCCGGTCCCGCCCACCGGGCAGCGCCCGGCGTGGCAGCATCGGAGCGGTCCCGGCCACGGCGACGGTCCCCGGGGGACCCGGGTGCCGGGAGCCACGCTCCACCGGGCCGGCGCCGAGCCGGTACCACAGCACCCGGCTGGCTCAGGCCGGGAGACGACAGCCGGCGCCACGCCGGCCCCGACGACACGAGGCAGGACGAGATGGCCAAGCTGTACTACGAGAAGGACGCCGACCCGGCGCTTGTCCAGGGCCGCAAGGTCGCCGTGCTGGGCTACGGCTCCCAGGGTCACGCCCACGCCCTCAACCTGGCCGAGTCGGGCGTCGACGTCCGGGTCGGCCTGCGCGAGGGCTCGTCCTCGCGGCGCAAGGCCGAGGAGGCGGGCCTGCGCGTGCTGCCGACCGCCGAGGCGGCTGCCGAGGCGGACCTCGTCATGATCCTGCTGCCCGACACCGAGCAGAAGGCCGTGTACGACGCCGAGATCGCCCCGCACCTGCGCGAGGGTGACGCCATCTTCTTCGCCCACGGGTTCAACATCCGCTTCGGCCAGATCACGCCGCCGGCCGGGGTGGACGTGGCCATGGTGGCGCCGAAGGGGCCCGGCCACCTGGTCCGGCGCACCTACAGCGAGGGGGGCGGCGTGCCGTCGCTCGTGGCGGTGGCCCAGGACGCCTCGGGCAAGGCGCACGACCTGGCCCTGTCGTACGCGCACGCCATCGGTGCGACCCGGGCCGGGGTGCTCGACACCACGTTCGAGGAGGAGACCGAGACCGACCTGTTCGGCGAGCAGGTGGTGCTCTGCGGCGGTCTGACGGCGCTGGTCCAGGCCGGCTTCGAGACGCTGGTCGACGCGGGCTACCAGCCCGAGTCAGCGTACTTCGAGTGCCTGCACGAGCTGAAGCTCATCGTGGACCTGATGTACGAGCAGGGGATCGCCGGCATGCGCTACTCGATCTCCGACACCGCCGAGTACGGCGACCTGACGCGAGGGCCGCGGATCATCGACGACCACGTACGCGCCACCATGCGCACGGTGCTCGACGAGATCCGCTCGGGCGCCTTCGCCGAGGAGTGGATCGCGGAGAACCGCGCCGGTCGCGGCCGCTTCGAGGAGCTGCGCCGTGCGGGCGCCGCCCACCCGATCGAGAAGATCGGCGAGGAGCTGCGGGCGATGATGCCGTTCATCGCCGCGGGCCGCCAGCGGGTCCAGGACGTTTCGGGCGGCTGACCCGGCTGGTGCCCCGGCCGGCGGCGGCGCGCCGGCTCCGGCCGGGGCACCGGGCAGGCCGGGGCCGCCTGGCTCAGCCGGCCAGGGCCCCCACGACGTGGTTGACGCAGGCGCACAGGGCGGCGACGTCGTCGGGCTCGACGGCGGGGAACATGCCGATGCGGAGCTGGTTGCGGCCGAGCTTGCGGTACGGCTCGGTGTCGACGATCCCGTTGGCCCGCAGGACCTTGGCGACCGCCGTGGCGTCCACGGCGTCGACGAAGTCGATGGTGCCGACGACGTGGCTGCGGTCGGCCGGGCGCTCGACGAACGGCGTGGCGAAGTCCGAGGCCCCGGCCCACGAGTACAGGATCTCTGCCGACCGGTCGCACCGTGCTGCCGCCCACTCGAGCCCGCCGTTGGTGAGCATCCACTCGACCTGGTCGGCGAGCAGGGCGATCGTGGCGAGCGCCGGCGTGTTGTACGTCTGGTCCTTGGCCGAGTTGTCGATGGCGACGGCCAGGTCCAGGAAGGCGGGCACCCATCGCCCGCTCGCGGCGATGCGGGCGACCCGCTCCAGGGCCGCCGGGGACATGAGCGCCAGCCACAGGCCACCGTCGGAGGCGAAGCACTTCTGCGGCGCGAAGTAGTAGACGTCGAACTGCGCGGGGTCGACCCGCAGGCCGCCGGCGCCGGAGGTGGCGTCGACCGCGACGAGCGGGCCCCCGTCGGCCGGGGACGGCCCGTCGGGTCGGCGGATCTCCATGGCCACGCCCGTCGACGTCTCGTTGTGGGTGAGCGCGTACAGGTCGACGTCACCCGTCGGGCGGGGATCCGGCCGCGTGCCGGCCGGGGAGGTGATCACCTCGGGCTCGCCGATGTGCGGGGCGGCGGCGGCGGCGGCCGCGAACTTGGACGAGAACTCCCCGAACGACAGGTGCTGGCTGCGCTGCTCGATGAGGTGGAACGTGGCCGCGTCCCAGAAGCAGGTGGTGCCGCCGTTGCCCAGGACCACCTCGTAGCCGTCGGGGAGCGCGAACAGCTCGCGCAGCCCCGAGCGCACCCGGCCGACCATCGACCTGACGGGTGCCTGGCGGTGGCTGGTGCCGAGATAGGTGGTGGCGAGGGCGCCGAGAGCGGCCACCTGCTCGGGCCGGACCTTGGACGGCCCGCACCCGAAGCGCCCGTCACCGGGCTTCAGGGCGTCGGGGATGGTGATCGCTGGCGTGCCGGCGGCCTGCTGGGAGTCGGTGTGAGGGGTCGGTGTCACGTGTGCAAGCATGGCAGGCATGACACCCCCTGTGGAACCGGCCGGCTCTCGGGCAGCGGACCGCCGGGTGTCGAAGCGCCTGGGGTCGCTGGCCCCGTCAGCGACCCTGGCCGTCGACGCCCGTGCCAAGGCGCTCCGGGCAGCCGGCGAGGACGTGGTCGGCTTCGGTGCCGGCGAGCCGGACTTCCCCACCCCCGAGCACATCGTGGAGGCCGCCGTCGCCGCCTGCCGCGACCCGGCGAACCACAAGTACACGCCGGCG
>JAJZYI010000070.1 GCA_021798135.1 Actinomycetes bacterium
GGCCGCGCGCCAGTGCCGAGCGGGCCGCCGTGTGACCGGCCCCGCTGGCCGCCGTGCCCCGGGGTCGCCGAGGACCCCGCGGGAGCGAACCGCGGGCTCGGCCCTTCCCGCCCGCCCACCGGGCTGCGGCACCGCCGGCCCGCCGCACCGTGCAACCGCCGAACCGCCGAACCGCCGAGGAACCGGGCCGCTCGACCGCCGAGCGGTCCGGCAAGCCCAGAGAGGAGCGCAGGATCCATGCGCCGCCGCATGATGAAGTCGAAGATCCACCGAGCCACCGTCACCGACGCCAACCTCGACTACGTGGGGTCGATCAGCCTCGATCCCGAGCTGATGCGGCTGGCGGACATCCGCGAGTGGGAGCAGGTCGCCGTGCTCGACATCGACAACGGCGCCCGGTTCGAGACCTACGCCATCGTGGGCGGTCCCGGTGAGGTGACCCTGAACGGGGCGGCGGCCCGCCTGGTGCACCGGGGCGACAAGGTGATCGTCATCACCTACGCCGACTACGAGGAGGCGGAGCTCCAGGACTACGCCCCGACGATCGTCCACGTCGACGCGGGCAACGCCCCCGTCGACGAGGCGACGGCCGCCATGGCCGCGCAGGTCCGCAGCGTCCTGCCGGTCTGACGCCGGGCGCTCGCGGAGACACCATGGCGTCCGACCTCGACGTCCTCGTCGTCGGCTCGGGCGTGGCCGGCCTGTCGCTGGCCGTGCGCCTCGCCGGCTCGTCCGCCCGCGTCGGGGTGCTGACCAAGGCCGAGCTGTCCCAGTCGACCACGCGCTGGGCCCAGGGCGGGGTGGCAGCCGTCCTCGGCGGCGACGAGGACTCGGTGGACCTGCACCACGCCGACACCCTGGCGGCCGGTGCCGGCCTGTGCGACCCCCGCGCGGTCGGGCTCCTGGTCGGCGAGGGACCGGGACGCGTCCACGAGCTCGTGGCTCTCGGGGCGGAGTTCGACCGCGAGGCCGGCGGGCGCTTCGCGCTGGCCCGCGAGGGCGGGCACTCCACCGCACGCGTGGTGCACGCCGGCGGGGCGGCCACCGGCGCCGAGGTGGAGCGGGCGCTGGTGGCGGCGCTGCGGCGCAGCGCCGCTGCCGTCCTGGAGCACTGGTTCGCCCTCGACCTGGAGGTCGACGGCGGCCGCTGCACCGGCGTCGTCGCCCGCGACCGCGACGGGTCGGTCCGCCTGGTCTCGGCCCGTCAGGTGGTGGTGGCGACCGGCGGCGTCGGCCAGCTCTACGCCGTGACCACCAACCCGGCCGAGGCCACCGGCGACGGCGTCGCCATGGCGCTCCGCCGGGGCGTGGCGGTCGCCGACGTCGAGTTCGTGCAGTTCCACCCCACGGCGCTGCACCACCCGGCCATGCCCCGCCCGCTGCTGTCCGAGGCGCTGCGGGGCCACGGCGCCCTGCTTCGCGACGCCGCCGGTGACCGCTTCGTCGACGAGCTGGCGCCCCGCGACGTCGTCAGCCGGGCGATGGCCGACCGCATGGCGGCGCAGGGCGTCGACCACCTGTGGCTGGACGCCACCGGTCTCGACGGCTTCGACGACCGCTTCCCGACCATCTCGGCGTCCGTGCGCGCTGCCGGGCTCGACCCCGCCGCCGACTGGCTGCCCATCGCCCCGGCGGCGCACCACGTCGCGGGCGGGATCTGCACGGACCTCGACGGTGCGAGCGTCCTGCCCGGGCTGTGGGCCGTCGGCGAGGCGGCCTGCTCGGGCGTCCACGGCGCCAACCGCCTGGCGTCGAACTCCCTGCTCGAGGGCATGGTCTTCGGCGCCCGGGCCGCCGAGGCCATCCTGGCGGGGCGCGACGGCCCGCTGCATGCCGGCGTGCTCGCCGGCATGCCCGCGACGGCGCCGGGCGAGACCCCCGGTGGCACGCCCGCCGCCGGTGCCGGTGCCGGTGCCGGTGCTGGTTGCAGTGGCGGCGCGGTGCCCGTCGTGGCCGTGGACGCGGCGGACCTGCCGCCCTGGGCGTCGGGGCCCGACCCGGCGAGCGCCGGCCCCGCGCCCGCCGGAGGCGACGTCGCCGGCACCGCGCCGGCCGACCCGGTGGCAGGTCCGGGCACCGACTGGGACAAGTGGCGCGACCACGTCCAGCGGGCCATGACCGACGGCGCCGGCGTCGTCCGCTCGCCAGCGTCCCTGCAGCGGGCCGCGCTGGCCGTCGGCGCCGCCGCCCGGGCCCTCGACGCCGCCGGGGACGCCGCCACGGCGTCGTCGACCGCCGCGTCGGAGCTGCGGAACCTCGTCACGGTCGGCTGGGCGGTGCTGCGGGCGGCGGTGGCCCGCCGCGAGACGCGCGGAGCCCACACCCGGACGGACCACCCGGTGCCCGACGAGCGGTGGCGCGTCCGGCTCGGCCACGGCCTGCCTGCTGGGAGGCCGGCGCGGTGAGCGGCGCCACCACGGGAGACGCCACCACGGGAGACGGCACCGCCGACGGCGTCCCCGTCGACCCGCCCATGGCGGCCGTCGCCGAGGCGGTCCAGCGGGCGCTGGCCGAGGACATCCTGCCGATGGGGGACCTGACGGCGTCGCTGGTGCCGAGCGGCGCGCGTGCGGTGGTCGCCGTCGTGGCGCGCGCCGAGGGGGTGCTGGCCGGCTCGGCGTGCGCCCGCCGGACGTGCGAGGCGGTCGACCCGGGGCTCCAGGCTCGCTGGCTCCTCGCCGACGGCGCCGCGCTGGCGCCGGGCTCGGTGGTGGCGGAGCTGTCGGGCTCGCTGCGGTCGCTGCTCACGGCCGAGCGGACCCTGCTCAACTTCCTGTGCCACCTGTCGGGCGTGGCCTCGCTGACCCGCCGCTACGTCGACGCCGTGGTCGCCGCCAACCCCGCCACCCGGGTCCTCGACACCCGCAAGACGACGCCCGGGCTGCGGGCCCTGGAGAAGGCCGCCGTGCGGGCCGGGGGCGGGCACAACCACCGGGGGAGCCTGTCCGAGGCGGTCCTGGTGAAGGACAACCACCTGGGCGGCATCGGCATCGCCGAAGCGGTCGGCCGGGCCCGGCGGGCCTGGCCCGGCCGCATGGTCGAGGTCGAGTGCGACCGGCCCGACCAGGTCGCCGAGGCCGTCGCTGCGGGCGCGACGATGGTCCTCCTCGACAACATGGAGCCCGACGAGGTCGCCGCGTGCGTGGACCTGGTCCGCCGTGCCGAGGGCGGCGCTCCGGGGCGCGTGCTCGTGGAGGTGTCCGGCGGCGTCACCCTGGACCGGGCCCCGCTCTTCGCCGCCGCCGGCGCGGACCTGGTGTCGGTCGGTGCCCTCACGCACTCCGCCCCCGCCCTCGACCTCGGCCTCGACCTCGTCCCTGACGGCGATCGGAGCTGACGTGCTGCTGGCCATCGATGTGGGGAACACCGAGACCGTCGTCGGCCTCTTCGTCGACGGCCCCGACGAGGGGGCGACGGCCGGCGTCACCGCCCGGCGGGTGGGACCCGGTCCCAGGCGGCGGGGCTCCCCGCCGGCGAGCGGGGACGGCGCGCCACCGGAGCTCGCCGGGCTGGTCCACCACTGGCGGCTGTCCACCGTGGGCGAGCGCACGGCCGACGAGCACGCCCTGCTGCTCAGCCAGCTGCTCGACCTCGACGGCCTGGCCGCCGAGGAGGTGGTGACCGGCATCGCCGTGACGTCGTCGGTGCCGCTGGTGACGTCCGCGCTGCGCGAGATGGCCGACCGCTGGTTCGACGTCCCCTGCGTCGTGCTCGGTCCCGGCGTGCGCTCCGGCATGCCGATCCTGTACGACAACCCCAAGGAGGTCGGGGCCGACCGCGTCGCCAACGCCATCGGCGCCTACGACCTGTACGGCGGCCCGTGCGTGGTGGTCGACCTGGGGACCGCCACCACCTTCGACGCCATCTCGGCGGCAGGCGAGTACCTGGGCGGCGCCATCGCGCCCGGCGTGGCGATCTCCATGGACGCGCTGTTCCGGCACGCGGCGGCGCTGCGGCGCGTGGAGCTGGTAGAGCCCCGGTCCGTCATCGCCAAGTCGACGGTGGAGTCCATCCAGTCCGGCGTCCTCTACGGCTTCGCCGGCCAGGTCGACGGCATGTGCGAGCGGTTCCAGGTCGAGCTCGGCCCTTGCACGGTGGTGGCGACGGGCGGGCTCTCCGAGGTCATCGCCCCGTTCTCGCGCCGCATCGACTACCGCGAGCCGTGGCTGACCCTGCACGGGCTCCGCCTGGTGTACGGCAGGGCCGTCGGCGGGTGACTGTCGCCGTGCCCGGGCGGGCCGTCGGCGGGTGACCGTCGCCGCCAGGGGCGCGTGACCCCGGTGGCCGCGTGCCCCTGGCGTCGACGGTCCGAGGGCGCGGCCGAGCCCGCCGGTGGCGCGGGTCAGGCGCTGGCCAGGTCGTCGCTCGACGCCGGTGCCGGTGCCGAGGACGGCGGGCGGGCCATCTCCCGCAGGGCGTCGACCATGCCCTGGGACATCGCCGTGAGGGCGTCGGCGAGGGACCGGTCGGCGAGCGAGGCGGCCGCCTCGGCCGCCTCGTCGGCGAAGCGCTGGCCGACGGCGAGGGCGGCGCCGATGCCAGGGGCGCCTGCCACCAGGGCCCGCGCCTCCTCGCGCTCGAACGCCTGCAGCGGGCGCCCCAGCAGAGGACGCAGGGCGGGCCCGTGGTGCGGGTCGGCCAGGGCCGCCAGCACCGGCAGGGTGTAGATCCCCTCGGCGAGGTCCTGCCCCGCGGGCTTGCCCAGCTCCGCCTCGGTGCCGATGACGTCGAGGACGTCGTCGCGGATCTGGAACAGCATGCCGAAGCGCTGGCCGAAGGTGGTGAGCGCCTCCACCTCCGGGCGGGGGAGGCCGGCCGTGAGCGCCCCGATCCGGCAGGAGGTGGCCATCAGCGCCGCCGTCTTGCCGGAGATCGTGCCGAGGTAGTCGTCCTGGGTCCGCTCCAGGCGGTAGGCGGCCTGCACCTCGGCGACCTGCCCCCGGCACAGCTCGCCCAGGGTGTGGGCCAGCAGCCCGGCGATCTCGGAGCCGAGGCCGGCGGCGATCTCCGCCGAGCGGGCCAGCAGGAAGTCGCCGGCGACGATGGCCACGAGGTTGCCCCAGCGGGCGTTGACGCTCGGGACGTTGCGACGCATGGTGGCCTCGTCCATGACGTCGTCGTGGTACAGCGAGGCCAGGTGGACCAGCTCGACGGCGACGCCGCCGAGCAGGTCGTCGGCCGTCGCCGCCCGCCCGCCGGCGGTGGCCGACGCGAGGGCCAGGCCGGGCCGCACCCGCTTGCCCCCGGCGTCGATGAGGTGGCAGACCACCTCGTCGAGGAACCGGTCGCCACAGCGCACCGAGTCCCGCAGCACCGGCTCGAGCCGTTGCAGGTTGTCCTCAACGGCGGGAAGAGCGAGGAGGGGGGCGACGTTCACTACCAGCACGATAGGCGACGTGGCCGATGACCGGCCCATCGAGACGGTACCCGCCCGCTCGGCAGCGGCGGTCCCGCTCGGCGGCCGGCGGTGGCGGGGGCCACGGCGCGTGAGGTGGTCAGGAACCGTGCTCGACCTGCCGATGAGGAGTGGCAGGGGGGCCGGAACGGCCGGCCCGACCCGCCGTTGAGGAGGGGTAGGGGGGCCGGAGTGGTCAGCGGTGTCGATTTCGACGACTCGGCCGGTAGACTCGGTGACGTTGTCGAACCGTCGAGGGAGGCGGTCTGGTGTTCGAACGCTTCACAGATCGGGCTCGCAGGGTGTTGGTGCTGGCGCAGGAGGAGGCGCGCCTCCTCAACCACAGCTTCATCGGGACCGAGCACATCCTGCTGGGGCTGATCCACGAGGGCGAGGGCGTCGCCGCCAAGGCGCTCGAGCAGCTCGGCATCTCCCTCGAGGCGGTGCGCGAGAAGGTCGAGGAGACGATCGGCCTGTCGGGCACGGCCCCCACGGGGTCCCCGCCCTTCACGCCCCGGGCGAAGAAGGTCCTGGAGCTGTCGCTGCGCGAGGCGCTGCAGCTCGGCCACAACTACATCGGTACCGAGCACATGCTGCTCGGCCTGGTCCGCGAGGGCGAGGGTGTCGCCGCGCAGGTCCTGGTCAGCCTGGGTGCAGACCTGGCCCGGGTGCGCCAGCAGGTCATCCAGCTCCTCTCGGGGTACCAGGGCAAGGAGGCCGTCGGCGCCGGCCCCGGCTCGGCCGCGTCGGAGACCCCGTCGGGCTCGCCGGTGCTCGACCAGTTCGGCCGCAACCTGACCCAGCTCGCCCGCGACAGCAAGCTCGACCCGGTCATCGGCCGGGACAAGGAGATCGAGCGGGTGATGCAGGTCCTGTCGCGCCGCACCAAGAACAACCCCGTGCTGATCGGCGAGCCCGGGGTGGGCAAGACCGCCATCGTCGAGGGCCTGTCCCAGCGCATCGTGGCGAACGACGTCCCCGAGACGCTGAAGGGCAAGCAGCTCTACACGCTCGACCTCGGCGCCCTGGTCGCCGGCAGCCGCTACCGCGGCGACTTCGAGGAGCGGCTCAAGAAGGTCCTGAAGGAGATCCGCACTCGCGGCGACATCATCCTGTTCATCGACGAGCTGCACACGCTGGTCGGCGCCGGAGCGGCGGAGGGGGCCATCGACGCCGCCTCCATCCTGAAGCCGATGCTGGCACGCGGCGAGCTGCAGACGATCGGGGCCACCACGCTCGACGAGTACCGCAAGCACCTGGAGAAGGACGCGGCCCTGGAGCGCCGCTTCCAGCCCATCCGGGTGGACCAGCCGACCGTGGCCCACACGATCGAGATCCTGAAGGGGCTGCGCGACCGCTACGAGTCGCACCACTCCGTGACCATCACCGACCAGGCGCTCGTCGCCGCGGCGAACCTGGCCGACCGGTACCTAGCGGACCGCTACCTGCCGGACAAGGCGATCGACCTCATCGACGAGGCCGGCAGCCGTCTGCGCATCCGCCGGATGACGACGCCGCCGGACTACCGCAAGCTCGAGGAGGACATCGCCCGGATCCGCCGGGACAAGGATGCCGCCATCGAGCGCCAGGCGTTCGACCAGGCGAAGCAGCTCGCGGAGCAGGAGAAGGAGCGCCTGGAGCGCAAGGCGGCCATGGAGGCCGAGTGGCGCGCCGAGGGCATGGACCTGTTCGACGTCGTCGACGAGGAGGTCATCGCCGAGGTGCTGGCCAACTGGACCGGGATCCCGGTCTACCGGCTCACCGAGGAGGAGACCGCCAAGCTGCTGCGCATGGAGGACGAGCTCCACAAGCGGGTGATCGGGCAGGAGGAGGCCATCAAGGCGCTCGCCCGGGCCATCCGCCGGACCCGTGCCGGCCTGAAGGACCCCAAGCGCCCCAGCGGCTCGTTCATCTTCCTGGGCCCCACCGGCGTCGGCAAGACGGAGCTGGCCAAGACGCTGGCCGAGTTCCTGTTCGACGACGAGGACGCCCTGGTGCAGCTCGACATGAGCGAGTACATGGAGAAGCACACCGTGTCCCGCCTGGTCGGCTCGCCCCCGGGCTACGTGGGGTACGAGGAGGGAGGCCAGCTCACCGAGGCCGTGCGGCGCAAGCCGTTCTCGGTGGTGCTGTTCGACGAGGTGGAGAAGGCCCACCCCGACGTCTTCAACGCCCTCCTGCAGATCCTCGAGGACGGTCGCCTGACCGACGCCCAGGGCCGCTCGGTCGACTTCAAGAACACCGTGCTCATCATGACCTCCAACCTCGGCACCGCGGACCTGCGCAAGGCGTCGGTCGGCTTCGCCAAGTCGTCGGAGGCCGTGACGTACGAGCGGATGAAGACGAAGGTCAACGAGGCGCTGAAGGCCCACTTCCGGCCCGAGTTCCTGAACCGGATCGACGAGGTGGTCGTCTTCCACGAGCTGACGCGCGACGAGGTCGTGGAGATCGTCGACCTGATGATCAAGCGGGTCGGCGGCCAGCTCGAGGCGCAGGGCATGGGCCTGGAGCTCACCCCGGCGGCCAAGGCCCTGCTCGCTGAGAAGGGCTACGACCCCACGCTCGGCGCCCGGCCGCTGCGCCGTGCCATCCAGCAGCTCGTCGAGGACCCGCTGTCCGAGCGGATCCTGTGGAAGGAGTTCCGGGTCGGGGAGACCGTCATCGTGGACGTGGAGGGCGGCGAGATCGTCTTCCGCGCCGTCGAGGGGCTGGAGCCTCCCCCGGTGGAGCTGGCGGGCACCGGCCCGAGCGCCTGACGACGGCGGGCCGCTGGCCCGCCACGGAGCACGACGGAGCGCCCGGCCCTGCGGCCGGGCGCTCCCGCGTGCGTGCCCGGGACCCGCCTGCGCTCTCGGGGATCCTCGCGTGCCTCCGGGATCCTCGCACGTGCCTCCGGGACCCGCGCACGTGCCTCCGGGACCCGCGCACGTGCCTCCGGGACCCTCGCACGTGCCTCCGGGACCCGCGCACGTGCCCGGGGTTCCTCGTGTGCTCCCGGGACCCGCGTGCCCGGGGATCCTGGTGGGGTTCCGGCACTCTCGTGCGATCCCGGCACCGACGACCCGCACCCGCTGGCGGGTCCGCGTCGCCCCTGCCCCGGCTGTCCGCGGCCGGGGGCCGGGGGAGGTCCCGGCTCGGCCCGAGCGGCTGTCGCAGCGGGGTCGTATGGTGCCTCCGTGCCCCGCGCCACCACCACCTTCGCCTGTGCGTCGTGCCATGCCGTCGTCCCCCGGTGGGTCGGGCGGTGCCCGTCCTGCGGCGAGTGGAACAGCATCGTCGCCGTGGTGCCGGAGCGACCGGCCGCGGCGGCCCGGCCGGGTGGCCGGTCCCCCGTCGGCGGAGCCCGGTTCGCTGCGGCCTTCGGCGACCCCGCCGGCGGGCCGGCGCCGATCGCCCTGGCCGACGTCGACCCAGGCCAGGCGGCGGCACGTCCGACGGGGCTGCCCGAGCTCGATGCCGTGCTCGGCGGGGGCCTGGTCCCGGGCTCGGTGACCCTGGTCGGCGGCGAGCCCGGCGTGGGCAAGTCGACCCTGCTGCTGCAGGTACTGCGGGCCGTCGCCGGTCGAGGCGAGGTGGCCATGCTGGTGTCCGCCGAGGAGTCGGCCCGACAGGTGCGCCTGCGGGCGGAGCGCCTCGGCCCCATCCCGCCGACGCTGCTCGTCCACGCCACCACGGACGTGAGCGCTTTGGACGACGCCGTGCGGTCGCTGTCGCCGGCTCTCGTGGTGGTCGACTCCGTGCAGACGATCGCCGACCCCGAGGTCGCCGGTCCGCCGGGCAGCCTGGCCCAGGTTCGGGCCTGCGCCGAGCGGTGCGTGGCGCTGGCCAAGACGGACGACGTGGCCGTGGTGCTGGTCGGTCACGTCACCAAGGACGGGTCCCTCGCCGGGCCGCGAGCGCTCGAGCACCTGGTCGACACCGTGGTGACCGTCGAGGGCGACCGCCACCACGCGCTGCGCCTGGTCCGCACGGTGAAGCACCGGTTCGGGCCGACGGGCGAGCTGGGGCTCTTCGAGATGGGCGACACCGGGCTCTGCACGCTGGCTGACCCCCACCGCTACCTGCTCGGCGACCGGAACCCGCGCACGCCGGGCAGCGCCGTGCTGCCGGCGATGGACGGGCAGCGCGCCCTCCTCGTCGAGGTCCAGGCCCTCGTGGTCGGCGCCGTGCCGGGTGTCCCGCCGCGGCGCAGCGCCCAGGGCGTCGACGGCCGCCGCCTCGCCCAGATCCTCGCCGTCCTCGCCCAGCGAGCCGCGGTCGTGCCCGCGCAGAGCGACGTGTTCGCCTCGGTCGTCGGCGGTATCCGGGTGGCCGAGCCGGCCGCCGACCTGGCCGTGGCGCTGGCCGTGGTCTCGTCCGTCTCGGGGTGCCCGCTGCCCGACGACCTGGTCGTCTTCGGCGAGCTGGGTCTCGGGGGCGAGGTCCGGCAGGTCCCGCACGCCGAGCGCCGGCTTGCCGGCGCCGCCGCCGCCGGCTTCCGGCGGGCCGTCGTGCCCGCCCAGGTGCCCCAGGACGCGCCACTGCGGACCGTGCCCGTCGACCACGTGGCGGAGGCCATCGCGGCCGTGCTCGACGACGGCCCCGCCGGCCCGGGACTGCCGGTCCGGCACCGCCCGGGCACGACGAGGCCGGCACCGCCCGCCCGGCCCCGCCTGGTCTGAGCCCGGCGGCCGCCCGCCCGCGGTGCCGGTCGGCGACGGTGTCGGGCCGGTGGCGGTCCGGGCGCCCCGTCGCCGGGTACCATCTGTGACGTGGTGGTGCGACCGAGCTCTGCCATGGCCGAGGCCCTGGCGCTGGTTGCACCCGGCCAGCCGCTCCGCGAGGGGCTCGAGCGGGTGCTCCTGGCCAAGCGTGGGGCGCTGGTGGTCGTGGGCGACGACCCGGCGGTGCTGTCGATCTGCACCGGCGGGTTCCTCTTCGACGCGGAGTTCAGCCCGCAGCGGCTGTCGGAGCTGGCGAAGATGGACGGCGCCATCATCCTGTCGGCCGACGCGACCCGCGTGGCGCGGGCCAACGTCCACCTGATGCCCAGCGCGTCGATCCCGACGACCGAGACCGGCACCCGCCACCGCACGGCCGAACGGGTCGCACGGTCGGTCGACGTGCCGGTCGTGTCGGTGTCGGCGGCCATGGGCATCGTCACCGTCTACCGCCATGCCGACCGGCACACCCTGCAGCCCGCGCCCCGCCTGCACGAGCGCGTCAGCCAGGCCCTGCAGACCCTGCAGCGGTTCCGGCACCGCTTCGACCTGGCCGTCACCGCCCTGTCGGTCCTGGAGGTCGAGGACACGGTGACCGTGCGGGACGTCGCCGCCGTGCTGCAACCGGCAGAGCTCGTCGTCCGCATCGCCGAGGAGATCGAGATCGCCCTGGTGGAGCTGGGCGACGACGGCCGCCTGCTGCGCCTGCAGCTCGACGAGCTGGTGGACGGCGTCGACGACGTGCGCCGCCTCGTCATCCGCGACTACCACCAGCCCGGGCCGGGCAGGACGCCTCCGGGTGGTCCCGCGTCCGACGGTGACGAGCGAGCCGCCGGTGCGGGGCCACCCGGCATGCCCGTCCGCCCCACCGACCTGGAACGCGGCCTGGCGGACCTCGCCCGGCTGTCCACCGACGAGCTCCTCGACCCGCGGCGCGTCGCGGTGGCGCTCGGCGTTCCGCTGTCGCGCGTCGACCTCGACGCCTCGCTCGAGCCGCGCGGCTACCGGCTGCTGCACCGCCTGCCCCGGTTCCCCGAGGTCGTCGTGGACCGGATCGTGGAGCACTTCGCCGGCCTGCAGCGCATCATGCGGGCGTCGGTGCACGAGCTCGAGCAGGTGGGCGGCGTCGGCGAGAGCCGCGCCCGGTCGGTGAAGGACGGCCTGGCGCGTCTGGCGGAGGCGAACATCCTCGACCGCTACACCTGAGCCGGTGCACCCGGGGCCGGGCGCCCCGGACCGACGCCGTCTCGCGACCGGGTATCCTGGGGTGCTGTCCCGCCACCCCTTCGAGCCTGGGCGGGTCGATCGGGCCGTCGGGAGATGCCGTGTTCGACATCGGTGACAAGGTGGTGTACCCGCACCACGGTGCTGCCATCGTGGAGCGCCGGGAGGTGAAGGAAGCCTTCGGCCAGGAGCGCGAGTACCTGGTGCTCCGCCTCGCCTACGGCGACCTGACCCTGATGGTGCCCGCCGACAACACCGACGGCGTCGGTCTGCGCGAGGTGATCAACGACGAGGAGGTCGAGGAGGTCTTCGCCGTCCTTCGGAAGAAGGAGGCGAGGATGCCCACCAACTGGTCCCGCCGCTACAAGAACCATTCCGAGAAGCTCCGTTCCGGCGACATCTACCAGGTCGCCGAGGTGGTGCGGAACCTGTCCATCCGCGACAAGGACAAGGGGCTGTCCGCGGGGGAGAAGCGCATGCTGAGCCGGGCTCGGACGATCCTGGTGTCCGAGCTCACCTTCGCGCTCGACGTCGACGAGGCCGAGGCCGAGCGCCGGCTCGACGAGGTCCTTCCCTGAGCGACGGCGCCGTGGCGCGGCGGCCGTCGCCGCCCGCCCGCCCCGTCCCCCGACCCGGTCCAGGGTCCCGGCACCGCTGGTGGAGACCGTGAGCGTGTGGTCGGTGGTCGTCGCCGGTGGGTCGGGCACGCGGTTCGGCGGACGCAAGCAGTTCGCCGAGCTCGGCGGCCGGACGCTCGTGACGTGGGCGGTCGACGCGGCCCGGTCGGTGGCCGACGGCGTGGTGCTCGTCGTGCCCGCCGGGGAGCCCCCGCCGGCCGACGGTGGCGGAGCGCCCGACGCCGTGGTCCCAGGTGGCGACACCAGGGCGGCATCCGTGCGCGCCGGGCTGGCCGCCGTGCCGGCCTCGGCAGAGGTGGTCGTCGTGCACGACGCCGCCCGCCCGCTCGCCGGTCCGGCGCTGTTCCGGGCCGTCGTCGACGCCGTGCGCCGGCCGGGCGGCCCGGCGGCGGCCATCCCCGGCGTGCCGGTCGGCGACACCGTCAAGCGGGTCACCGGCGGCCGCGTGGCCGCGACCGTCGACCGTGGCGACCTGGTTGCCGTGCAGACCCCGCAGGCGTTCCGGGCCGACGCCCTGCGGCGAGCCCACGCTGCGGGCGGCGAGGCGACCGACGACGCCGGGCTGGTCGAGGCGCTCGGGCTGGAGGTGGAGGTGGTCGACGGCGACCCGTGCAACCTCAAGGTGACCGCACCCCAGGACCTCGCGGTGGCGGCCGCCCTCCTCGGAGCGCGGGCGGCGGGCGCGGCGGGGACCGCCGGCGAGCCTGCCGGGGCCGCGACGGCCCAGGCCGGCGGCGG